>JANYFF010000093.1 GCA_025362825.1 Polaromonas sp.
GCCATGGCGCTTTATTTCCCCCCGAAAAGGCGTTTGAGCAAACTGGGTTTTTGCACATCGACAAAGCGCATGGGCTTGTCGGGCTCACCCAGAAAGCGGTCGATCACGTCCTTGTAGGCTTCCGACACATCGCTTCCTTCCATGTGCACGGCGGGGACGCCCTGGTTGGACGCTTGCAGCACCGATTCGGACTCGGGGATCACGCCGATCAGCTTGATGCGCAAAATGTCCTTGATGTCGTCGATCGACAGCATCTGGCCCTGGTCCACGCGGCTGGGGTTGTAGCGGGTGATGAGCAGATGCTCCTTGATCGGGTCGCTGCCGTCAATGGCGCGCTTGGTCTTGCTGGCCAGCATGCCGAGGATGCGGTCGGAGTCGCGCACGCTGGAGACTTCAGGGTTGGTGACGATCAGCGCTTCGTCGGCAAAGTGCATGGCCATCAGCGCGCCGGTCTCGATGCCTGCGGGGGAGTCGCAGACGATGTATTCAAAGTCCATCGCGGCCAGGTCGGTCAGGATTTTCTCGACGCCTTCTTTGGTCAGCGCATCCTTGTCGCGGGTTTGCGAGGCGGCCAGCACAAACAG
Source organism: Polaromonas sp. (assembly GCA_025362825.1). GTDB lineage: Bacteria > Pseudomonadota > Gammaproteobacteria > Burkholderiales > Burkholderiaceae_C > Polaromonas. Next base: position 585 of record JANYFF010000093.1, read on the forward strand.
GTTGGGACACTGCTTGTCTTTTATCAGCGCCTGGTTGAGCGTGGCTTCGCCCTGAATGACGTTGATGAGGTCATACACCACACGGCGCTCGCAGCCCATGATGAGGTCAAGGTTGCGCAGGCCGACGTCAAAGTCGATGACAGCGGTCTTGTGGCCGCGCAGGGCCAGGCCGGTTGAAAAACTGGCGCTGGTCGTGGTCTTGCCCACGCCGCCCTTGCCAGAGGTGACAACGATGATTTTTGCCATGGAGTGAAAGTCCTTTTAGAAACGGGAGGGATTTGAATTCAGAGGAGATGAACGGATTACATGGCATCCATCATTAATTTGTCGCCGTCGGCCGTGGCGACCAAACGCACTTGCGTTGGCTTGCCCTGTACGCTGGCGGGCAGCGGGTTTTCGCTGGTGCGGTAAACGCCGGCGATGCTCAGTAGCTCGGCTTCGAGGGCCAACGCAAAGATGCGCGCATCGGTGTTGCCGCGTGCGCCCGCCATGGCCTTGCCGCGCAGCGGGGCGTACACATGGATGTGGCCGTCGGCAATCACTTCGGCACCGGCGTTGACCATAGCCAGCACGACCAGGTCGCGCCCGCGGGCGTACACCTGCTGGCCGGAGCGCAGCGGCTTGTCGATGATGAGGGCGCTGAGCTGGCCCGGTGCCGCTGCGGCGTTTGCCTTGGGCGCTGCTGCCGTTGGTGCTGCAGGTGCCTCTGGCGGAGCGCTGTTTTTGCCAGCCTTGTCACCTTTGCTTTTGCCACCCAGCAGGTGTGCGTCGGGTGCGGCCATCAGGCCGGCGGCCTGGGCTGCGGCCATCTGCGCCTGGCTGCCACCTTTGACGGCCAGCGGTGCCAACCGGTAGGCACGCAGCAGGCTGATAAGCGCCGCGAAGTCTATGGCTTCATCAGCTGCACTGGCCTGCAGCGGCGTGAGGTCTATGACCAGCGCGTCCTGGTCAAAAAAGTCGGGAATGTCGCCAAAGCGCAGCGTCAGTTCGCGCTGCAGCGCGGCGAGGTCGGTGGACTTGAGCAGCAGCGCCACCAGGGGCAGGTTGGCGCTTTTGATTTCAAACGTGGCGGGCGTGGTGGCCTGGATGGCAACGGTCATGGGCGGGTATGTGTGCAGGTGAGGTGGCTGTGCGGCATGGGCCGCGGCGTTGAGAACGGAGCAGTGGGCCGAACTATGGGGCCAAAGTTTGTCACGCGTGTGTCATAAGGTGAGCAGAAGGTAGGGGGTGGTGTGATTTGTGGCGGAGCTGGCCGCTGAGGCATTGAATGCCCGCAGCCTGTACCCATGTGTTTGTAAGCGCTGTTTGGGTGCGCGGTTTGCTCAAAAAGATGGCCGGCCAATGGCCTCGAATTTGCTCTTGACATACCGCCTGCCAATTTCCCCGCCAGTTCTGCTGGTTTTCCCCTGTTTTGACCTGACATCCCATGACTTTTTCGCCCTTGGTGATTGTATCTGCCGTGCTTCACGCCTATGTGGGCTGGCGCCTGCTGCCCGGGCTGGGCGCACTGCCCTGGCAAATGCTGTTGGGCGCGGTGCTGCTGCTGTCCGCAATGTTGATGCCACTGGCCTTGCGCGGCAGCCGCCTGCTGCGCCAGCCCTGGGCCGACCGCGCACGCTGGGCCGGCCTGCTGCTGATGGGCCTTTTTTCGTCGCTGTTTGTGCTGACGCTGCTGCGCGATGTGGCGCTGGGCGGGCTCTGGCTGCTGGATGCTGCACTGCATGGGCAGTGGCAGCTGGATTGGACCGCCTGGCGCGTGCAATCGGCCCGGCTGGTGGTGCTTCTGGGCCTGGTGGTTACGGTGGTCGGCTTCATGAATGCACGGCGCACGTCGGCGGTGGTGCGGGTGGATGTGCCCATCAAGGGTTTGCCAGCAGCGCTGCAGGGCTTTACCGTGGCGCAGATCAGCGACATCCACGTCGGGCCGACGATTCGCCTGGCTTACCTGGAGCGCATCGTCAGCAAGGTCAACAGCCTGCAGGCTGATGTGGTGGCGATTACCGGTGACCTGGTGGACGGTACGGTAGCGGCGCTGGCCACCCATGTCGCACCGCTGGCGACGCTGCGCTCACGGCACGGGACGTTTTTTGTTACCGGCAACCATGAATATTATTCAGGCGCTGCAGCCTGGATCAGGGAGCTGCGGCGCTTGGGGCTGACGGTGCTGATGAACGAGCATGTGGTGCTGTACCACGGCATACCGGGCGCGCAGCAGGGCCTGACGGCGGGGTTTATGGCAGATGCGCAGGACGACTCGCAGATCATGGCGCCGCTGGTGCTGGCCGGTGTGACGGACTTTGGCGCGCACCATTTTGATGAGGCGCACCGCAGCGACCCGCGCGCCGCGCTCGAGGGCGCACCGCCGGCCGCGCTGGTGCGCCTGCTGCTGGCGCACCAGCCGCGCAGTGCGCAAGCTGCCGAGGAAGCCGGCTTTGACGTGCAGCTGTCGGGCCACACACATGGTGGGCAGTTCTGGCCGTGGAATCTGTTTGTGCGCTTTCAGCAACCCTTTACCGCCGGCCTGCACCGGCTGGGCAAGCTTTGGGTTTATACCAGCCGCGGCACAGGCTACTGGGGCCCGCCCAAACGCTTTGGCGCACCGTCAGAAATAACGCTGGTGCGGCTGGTCGCGGCCTGAAAACCGGTTTGGGAGTCAAATCAGCCCGCAGCCCCATTAAAGCGGGCATTTGTTGCTATAAATAACATAGCGTTTGTCAGCAAGTGCCGGTTTCAGGCCGTGGGTAGGCGCAGCAGCGCGCTGTAGGCCCGGCGCGTCTGCTCGCCAACCGAAGCCAACACCTGCTCGTAGCGCGTCTGGTGCTGCATCAGCAGCCGGGCCGAGGCGACGGTTTTGGACCGGCAAAACCAGTGGCAGGTGTGCTGCATCAAAAACAGTTCGGCCGACAGCGTGAAAGCCTTGTCACGCAGTGAGCGCTGCATGTCGTTGGCCACCGCCTCGCTGATGCCTTGCGCGTGGATGACAAAGGCCTGGCGCACATCGAAGGTGGCGCTGGGCAGCAGCTTGGCGGCGTAGGGTATGGCAACCGGCAGTGTGCTGGCGCGTGCGTTCGCTTCCTCCACCCGGGCAAAACTGGTTGCAAAGTGGCCGAACTGATCGGCCAGCTGGGTTTCGGTGGTGGCCAGCAAATGCCAGATCTGGCCGCGCCGCTCCAGATCGCTCTCGCCCAGCGCGCGCAGATAGCCCTGGGTCAGGGTTTCCATGAGCTTTTCGATCTGGTACTGGCCGAGGTGGTGGGCCAGAAGGCCGATGCGGGTGCGCTGGTCACGCGACTTGAGCGTAAACAGGAGGATGGCGACCAGTGCCGCCAGAATTAAGGTGTCCATTACGGCCTGTGGAGTTGCGAGTGCGGATACGTAAGCGGGTGCTTTAGGAGCAACACTGCAGTGTAGTCAGCCCGTTTTGGCCCGACGCCGGGGAGGGGCATAGGCCACTTGGCGGGCCCAAGAAAAGGGCGCCTGAGCGGATTGCGTGGTGTTGACAGTCGGCAGTCTGTAGTGGATGCGGCTGCGGGCTTGCGTGAGCTGGTGGCGCATCGGGCGCAAGCTGGTTAACGGGCCACTGTCCTACAGGACACCTGCGTTCCGGGCACTGGCTGCGAACCGCTGGGCGCGCAAGATGGTTTGCAAGGGTCTGCTTGTTTGCAGCAGACGCTTCGGCACTTTGCCAAGGAGGCTTTTATGTTCGGGCCACGTCATATTTCCCATCGGTTCACGCATGCCAACACGTCTGGCGTGATACTTGTTGCGCTGACTGCCATGCTGGCTTGCGGCACCGTCTGGTCGCAGGCGCCAGCCGGCGTGTCAGCGGGGTCTGCATTTACACCGGTTTCTCCCGCAATACCCGCTGCGCCTACGACCTCTGCAACGCCAGCACCCATCAACAGCGGCGACGCGTCGCCAATGGGCACCTACCCCGGCAGCCCGGCAGGAGCGGTTGCGCCGGGATCGCTTGCGCCCACCCTGAGCAACCCGATCAATCGCAACCCAGCGACGCGCGCTGCGATTGCGGCGCCGTCGGTCTCGACGGGTTCGACCACGTTGGGGTCGCCCACTACGTCATCTTCCCAAGGCTTCAGCTCTCCACCCGCCTCACGCGACACTCTCGTGGCGCCTGACCCTTCGCGTGACGGTGTACCCGGCGCGCTTTGAAACTGGAGACAGACATGACAGCGATCAAATTTCTGACGACGGCGATAGTGCTGGTAGCAGGCGCTGCGGTGGTACAGGCACAAACGCCGGGCCTGCCAGCAGCGGCTGAACCAACCGCCCCTGCGTCAATGATCGGGCCGCCTGTGCCCGTCACGCCGCTTGCGATATCGCCGGTTCCCAGCGCGCCGTTAACAGGTTCAGTCACCCTGACTTTGCCGCAGACAACGACAGACCCGTCCGGAACAACGCTGCCGACGATCAAGCCAGTGCCTGCACCGCGCGGATGATTGGCTGAAATTGTTTTCCAAAAGAGGGTGCGGGTCGGGGATGGATCCCGGATCGAGTTCGGGATGACGCTTGAAGCGCTGAAAAATCATTAAAAGTGCCTGCAGCCAGCGTAAATAAGACGTTTCTTGCTATTTAATTTGTAGCGTCCGGAGTTTTACCCTCTTAATGATTTTTAAGGCGGGATAAATCCTGCAGCCAGGCTGTCCAGGCTTCGTCCTGTGCCTCGGGCGGCATGCGCAGCAATGCAGAGGGGTGAAGCGTGATCAACACCTTGTGGCCATCATCGCGCTCCAGGATTTGGCCGCGTGAGGCTGTCACTGGTATGGCGCGGCCCATCAATGACCTTGCAGCGGACGCACCGAGCGCGACCAGCATGCCGGGCTTGACCACCGCAATCTCGTCTTCAAGCCAGTGCAGACAGGCAGCGGCTTCGCGCTGGGACGGTGTTTTGTGGATGCGGCGCTTGCCGCGCAGTTCGTATTTGAAATGCCGGACCGCGTTGGAAACAAACACCTGGTCACGGTTGATCGACAACTCTGCCAATGCGCGTTCAAGCAGCTGGCCAGCCGGGCCTACAAAGGGCTTGCCGCGCACGTCCTCATGGTCGCCGGGCTGCTCGCCGACAAACATGATGCCGGCACCAAGCGGCCCTTCACCGTTGACGGCTTGGGTGGCGCAGGCGCCTATCGGGCATTCGCGGCAATGGTTGGTGGCGGTGTGCAGCTCGGCTAGCGAGCTAGGCCTGCCACCCGCAGGGCGATGGCTGTCGGCATGCACGGCTTCATGAATGATGCTGATGGGTATTGCCGGGGAAGGCATGCGTCTGGCCGTCACGGTGGCGGGCTGGTCGATCATGCGCAGACTGTTTTCTGATGCACCGCCAGCCAGCGTGTGGATCATGTCGGCCTCGGGCAGGTTCTTCCAGTATTTGCGCGGCATTTCCTTTTGCATCATCTTCATCTTCAGTCGTGCAGGGTTGAAGATGTGCTGGTAGTAGGTAAGCCAGAGCTGTTCGCCGGCGTCGGGCGGCGGTGCGTCTTCCTTGCGGGCACCGGGGCCGAATACCAGGGAGCCGGGGCCATCGCCATCTACACAGCGCCATTCGACGCTGCATTCCGGGGTGAGTATGGCCCAGCGCATCTGCGTGAAGCGGCGTGCAAAAAAGGGCGCGACGGCTTCAACAATATGGTGCACTGGCTCAAACCATGCCACGTGCAAGGGGCCGTCTTCAGGGCGGCTGCGGAAGGTTTCATCTTGCACGCTGCGAAAACGTACAAAGGCTTTCATCTTGTGCATGTCTCGCCGCACCGCCTGCGCCATGTGCTGCGCCTTCATCATGTCGGCGTCCAGCGGATCGTGCCGGAGGCCAGGCTCATGCATAAGGCGCCAGAGGATGCGATACAGCAGACCGAAACGACCGGGGTCGGTGTGCAGGATCACACTTTCACAAAGCGTCAAAAATTCAGGCGGGACGCTGACGACCGGCGCATCGCTGAAGGCCCCGTTGTGGACATAGGGGCTGAGCGGTGCCGCAGCAGCAAACAAATCCTGGGTCGCGTCGGATGCGCTGTGCCAGGAGACCTGCTCAGGCAGCATCTGCTGCGCCAGCAATCCGCGCGCAGCACGGCGAAAACCGTCGAGGTCCGTCTGCCCCTGCAGCGTCATGGCCAGCAGCGCCTGCGGAAAGAGGTCCGTCGTCAGCGGGTCATTCATTACACCCATGCCAAGCTCCTTTCTTCACAGCCTGAGACCAATGGTTGCTCAGGTTTCATCTGCACGACTGTAGGCAAAGGTGCCGAAGGGCCGGGTAGCGCGGGCACAACCGGTGTCGGAAGAACGGGCTCATCAAACAGGCTGCGCTGCTGCGGTGCCTGCACTCTGGCGGCCAGGTTGCTGGCGTCGAGTGCCGTGCCGGGATGGTGGTCGGGCAGCAGCACAAAGGGCATGACTTTTTTGAGCGGTACATGCAGGCGCAGCAAGTCGTCGGCCCGCACAGCGCGCACGCGGCGTGCCTGCAGGATGCGCGTGACGGCCTTGACGCCGAGACCGGGCACGCGCAGCAGCATTTCGCGAGGGGCTTTGTTCACATCAACCGGAAAACGTGCGCGGTTGGCCAGGGCCCAGGCGAGCTTGGGGTCCATGTCGAGCGAGAGCATGCCACTGGCCGGGTCGCCGCTGGCTTCGTCATCAGCGGCCTCGCCGGGCACGATTTCGTCGTGGCTGAAGCCGTAAAAGCGGATCAGCCAGTCGGCCTGGTAAAGCCGGTGTTCACGCACCAGCGGCGGCTGTAGCAGCGGCAGGCGCGCGGACGCGTCCGGAATGGGGCTGAAAGCCGAGTAATAAACGCGCCGCATGCCAAAGCTGCTGTAAAGCGATGCGCTGGTGTGCAGAATGGTACGGTCGGTAGACTGGTCGGCGCCGACAATCATCTGCGTGCTTTGGCCGGCGGGGGCAAACAGCGGTGAGGACGAGCGTTTGGCCCGGCGCGACTGCGGCAACGAGATGATGCTGCTGCGCGACTGGTCTGCCGCAGCGCCTTTGGCGTCGTCAATGTGTACCCGTAGTCGCGCCATTGAGCGGCGAATCGCAAAGCTGTCTTTTTCAGGCGCAAGAGCCTGCAGGCCGGCCTGCGTCGGCAGTTCGATGTTGATGCTCAGGCGGTCGGCGTAGCGGCCGGCGCGGGCCAGCAGGTCGGCCGAGGCATCGGGAATCGTCTTGAGGTGGATGTAGCCACGAAAGTCGTGGTCTTCACGCAGCACGCGTGCAACCTCGACCACCTGCTCCATGGTGTAGTCGGGGTTCTGGATGATGCCGCTGGACAGAAACAGCCCCTCAATGCAGTTGCGGCGGTAGAAGTCCAGGGTGAGCTGCACGACTTCATCCACCGTGAAGCGGGCGCGCGGCACATTGCTGCTGACCCGGTTGACGCAGTAAAGGCAGTCGTAGGTGCAAAAGTTGGTGAGCAGGATTTTCAGGAGCGAGATGCAGCGGCCATCGGGCGTGTAGCTGTGGCAGATGCCCGAGCCTTCGGTCGAACCGATGCCGCGGCCGCCCAGGGAGTCGCGCTTGCTGGTCCCGCTGGACGCGCAGGAGGCATCGTACTTGGCGGCATCAGCCAGGATTGCGAGCTTGCGTTGGACGGTTTCGATGGTCACTGTACAAATATACAGTATTCAGTCGATGTGCGCCAGTGTGTGGGTGATGGGCCCCTCAGGCGTGGGGCTGTTTGTGCCAAGCGACCCCTACTAGAGTTCGATCTGGGCGGCCAGTGGCGCGTGGTCGGAAAGGTGCGACCAGGGCTTGTGCGGCAGCACAACCGGTTTGTGGCCTATGGCGTTGCGCACGTAAATGCGGTCGAGGCGCAGCAGCGGTCGGCGCGCCGGAAAGGTTTTGGCGGGCAGGCCGTTGGCTTGGACGAAGACCTCGTGCAGGTCGGCTCCCTTGGCAAGCTGGTCATGTGCGCGATGCCGCCAGTCGTTGAAGTCGCCGGCCACCACGACAGGCGCCTGCGCCGGCACATTGGCATGAATCAGTTTGCACAGGCGGTCCATCTGTATGGCGCGGTGGGTTTCGGTCAGGCTCAGATGCACGCAGATGGCATGCAGGTTCAGGCCGCGGCCGGGGATCTGCAGTTCGCAGTGCAGCAGGCCGCGCTTCTCAGGGCCGGTGATGGACACATCATGGTTTTCAAACTTAACGATCGGGAACTTCGACAACACGGCATTGCCATGGTCACCGTGGGTGTACACAGCGTTGCGGCCATAGGCAAACTGCGACCAGATGCTGTCGGCCAGGAATTCGTAGTGCGGTGTTTCAGGGTAGTTGTCGAACTTGTCGGTGTGCTTGACGTTGGTACCGGTGACCTCCTGCAGGAACACTACATCGGCGCCCACCTTGCGCACTGCATCGCGCAGTTCGGGCAGGATGAATTTGCGGTTAAAAAACGTGAAACCCTTGTGGATGTTGACGGTCAGTACCTTGATGTGAAAGCCGACGGCTGCTGCGGCGATAGCCTCCTGTGTTTCGGCGACGACATCTGCGTCGGGCAGCACGGCTTTTGGCCGGACAGCTATGTCACTGGCTTTGACTTTGATAAGGGATTCGGGTTTAGACATGGCGGATGGCAGCAGATGGCTGCCAGAAAAAAAGACAACGCCTTCATTGTTACGCTGGCAGCAGAAAGCCGCTGTAGGACCGTAAGCATTTTTTTGAAATGTAGGGCTTTGCAGTTTTGACACCTGCGGTTACGGACGTGTCGGGCGCGATGTCCTACGTCCCTGGAGGTGGCTCGCCGATGAAAGCACTTGGTAACGCAGGCTAAATTGAAATCAATCACTCCCTCTTTCTGGTTGTGGTTACTGCAGGGCCAACATGGCGCCATGCAGGTCACCGGTCAAACACCGGTTATAGCGGGCCGCATTTCAGCTGGTCTGCAATGTCTCAAGGATTTAAAGATGAGAAGTTTTTCAATACGATACCTTCCCGCTGTTGCAGCCCTTACGGCAGTGATGGCGTTTTCTGCGCACGCGCAGCTTGGTCTGGGTGTGGGTGGCGGGGTCGATGTTGGTGTTGGTGTGGGGGTCAACATGGGCGCTGTCACCAATGGCGTAAGGGCCGGCGTCAACACCAACATTGATGCAGCTATCAGAAGCAACGCAATGGCGGCACCAGGTGGCAGCATTGAAAACAGTATTGGTGCCAGCGGAAACACTTCCGTCAATGCAAACGGCTCTGCTGCAACACAGGCTGCGGGCAAAGTGGCGCGGCAAGGCAAGCGCGCGGCAAACCGTGCAGTGACCGGTGGCGTGAACGGAGATGCGTCGGCGAATGTGCAGGGTTCGGGGAGCCTGTCGGGCCAACGGCCCTAAAAGTTAAGCTGGTAGCGCGCCATCAGCGTGTTGCCGGTTGCGCCTGGAAGTGGGTGCATTCTCGGCAGGACTGGTGCGCTTGACCGGTCCTGCTGGTACCGCGATAGTCCTACAAAACGACAGCTTCAATTCCGATGGGTGGTTTTGCGGCATGGACTTAAATTTGAGGCGTGGGGTCACTCAACTCAGGAGACCTCTCAACAGAGTGATCGAAGGTCTCGATTCCCCGTCCATTAAATTAAAAGGAAACTTAAAATGAACAAGTCAACAAGCATGTCAATCATCCTGGCCGCCATGATGGCCACTTCCGGTTTTGCGATGGCGCAAACTCCAACGGCCGACAATCCACTGGCGACCAAGGGTGATTCCTCTGCACCGCTGCCAAATCGCAACGTTGGCAATGCCAATACGCGAGCTGATGTCAAGGCAGACATTGCCGGCAGCAATACGAAGGCACGTACACAAGGTGAAACCACCGTACCACACCCAATGACCGGTCCCGGCATGGCCAACAGCCGTGCGGACGTGAAGGCGCAAATCGGCGGTGACTTGAAATCTAGCACGCAGGGTGAAGCCACTCCAAATGTCAACACCGGAACACCAAGCGCCGCTTCGGCAGAGCGCAAGGCCAAGCGTGCTGAACGCCGCGCCGCTGCCAAGGCAAAGCGAGCTGCCGCCGCTGCTGAAGTCAAGACGCAGTAATCTGAACACAGGGTGTCTGATCTGCGGGCGCTCACGAAAACCCGGCGCTTTGAGCCGGGTTTTTTTATGGGCGATGCTGACCACCGATCTGCAAACGTGCTGACATTGTCTTGATGTTATTTGGGGCGTGGGCGTCTCAGGTTTTTGTCAGGCTGTGACAATTTGCCTGCCCGCAGGGCCTTGACTGCATTGGCAACGGCAGCAGCGACATTGCGCACCTCTGCCTGCATGTTTTTGTCGGCGTCCAGCGCGTCATGGCTGTTGGCGTAGGGCTCGTAATAACCTACGAAGCGATCCAGCCGTGCCTGGTTGCCCGCATCAATCAGCCCCATCCAGTCCAGCCAGTCGCACAGAGAGCGACGCGCGCCTTCAATACCAGCGACATCGCCATGAACGACAACACCGTAGGTGCGGCCACTCAGGTGTTTGGGGTAGTCCCAGCCTTTCATTTCCAGCTGTTTGGCTTCTGCCGGATTTTTGCCGTGCGTGGTGGTGGGGTCGGGGTTGCCGCCGTCGGCGCAGACCAGGCGGTCAACCATCAGTTTGAGCGGGCTGGGTGACTGGTACCAGTACACCGGCGTGAGGATGATGATGCCGTGGGCGGCGACCCAGCGCTCATAGATCTCTGCCATCCAGTCGCTGGTTTGCCCGAGCGAATGGTTGGGGTAGCAGCTGCAGGGCCAGTGGCACAGCGGCATGGCGGTCGAGACGCAGCCCTTGCAGGGGTGGATGTGCAGCTTGTAGCTGGATGTGAGCAGGCTGAGGTCAAGCACATCGACCTCGATGCCTGCCTTCATCAGCACGGCTTTGGCGGTGTTCGTCATGCGCCAGCTTTTAGAGATTTCGCCGGGGCAGGTGCCATCGTTGCGCGACGAGCCGCAGACCAGCAACACGCGGGATTTTGTGGTGGCTTTGCCCCAGGCGGTCTGTGCCTTTTTCAGTTTCGCCCGCGTTGCCAGCCATTCAACCGACAGGTCGTAGTCAGGGTTTGCAAATGCGGGACCAGCCTTGCGCGTGACGGGCGATTTGCGGCCCTCGGTATAGGCGTCCCAGGCGATGTCTTCGAGCCTGGCAATGGCTTCGTCTTCAACCTTGAAGGCGGGATCCACAAAAGACTGCATGAAACGGTCATGAAAGGCGCTGCGCGACAGGGGGGCCGGCGCCTGGCCCTTGCGGATTTTGATCATCGTGTCAGTTTAAGCAGGGCGGGCATCGTGACCGGGTGGTCTCGAAGGCGTCCTACGCCAGTTTGCGGGCGCGTCCGAGCGCAGGCGTTATGCTGGGCTTTTGTTACATCCGAGGAGCCCCCATGCCCCGTTCAGTACTTGACGAAGCGTCCATTCACCCCGCCATCCGTGGCAAGGTGGAAGGCTCACAGCAGGCCATCGTGCTGGAGGTCAGGTCCGCTGTGGCCGCTCATGCCGTGGTTGTGGTGGGCATGGGCATCAACCCATTTGTCAAGAAGGCGCGCAAGGCGCTTGACGATGCGGGCGTCGCCTATCACTACCTTGAATACGGCAACTACCTGAGCATGTGGCGCCAGCGCAATGCCCTCAAGATGTGGACCGGCTGGCCGACGCTGCCCATGGTATTTGTGCGCGGCACGCTGGTCGGAGGTGCGACGGACCTGAACAAGCTTGTCGAAAGCGGTGAACTGAAGACGCTGCTCGCAGCCTGAATCGAAAAAGCAGCGGCCATGAAAAAGGCCCACAGCGCTCATTGAAGCGACGCTGCGGGCCCTTGACCCTTAACCCTTAACCCCGCGCCGGCCCGAAAGCCGGCGTCAGAAAAAGCTCAGCTCTTTTGTGGGCCGCCACGACCACCATGCTCACCGTGTTCGCCATGCCCGCCATGGCGCTTGTGTTCGGTATCAAACACCTTTTGCTGGTCCGGTGTCAGGGCCGCATAGAAAGTCTTGGTAGCTTCACCGCGCTTGTCCATGTTGGCAGCCATTTCAGTCATGCGCTGTGTGCGCATGGCGCGCATTTTGTCGATGCGCTGCGGCGTGGTCAGCTTGTCTAACTCGGCGCGCTGCTCGGGCGTCGGACGTGCGCCGTGGGCGGGGGGTTGCATGGCTGCAGTAAATGTGGACCATGCGCCTTCCTGGGCTGGCGTGATTTTCAGCGTGGCTTTTAATTCAGCCTGGCGTTTGGCGATCCATGCGTGCATTTTTACGGGGTCATGGCGGCCCATGCGCTCGCCGGGTGGGCCGGCGGGCCTGGATGAAGCGGCAGGGCCTGCAAGCGGCGCTGTTGGCGCGCCTTGTGCCATGGCGCTGGCGCCGAGGGTCGCGAGTAGACCGGCAAGCACCAGCCCCTGGAGGGAAGCGGAACGGTTGAGAGCGAATTTCATGGAAAACTTCCTTTGGGTGGGAGAAAGCCTGATATCCGGAATTGGCTTCAGGTTGAGGGCAAGTTTGCAGCGCCGGTGTATACGCGCCATTGCGCGGCGGTGATGGTTTGTAAAGTTTGATGAAAAGCCGGTGTCAGGGCTGGCGCAGTCTTAAAGCCCCCAATCTCGGTTTGGTACAGTGGGTTTTGCGAATTTCGCCTGAATCAAGGCAAAAGTGGCTGTAGCCCCCGGGTTTATTACACACTTAGCTACTAAAAATATAGCAAATAGTGCGGTGCTGGTTGGGCCGCAACGGGTCTTTGCGCCTGCGCAGTCACCCAGCGCCCCTTAACAATCAGCAGTTCAAAGTCAAAAAGGTTTTCAGTGTTTAAAAACGTGATGGTTTACCGCATAGCGCCAGCCTGGTCTATTACCCTTGCGCAGCTGGAGGCGCGCCTGCAGGACGCGCCGTTTGTCGAGTGTGGCCTGACGCAGGAAAAATCAGTCGGCTGGACGTCGCCCCGGGGTGATGTGCATGGTGCGCTGGCGGAGTCGGTCGGCGGGCAGTGGATTCTCAAGCTCATGATGGAAAGCAAGGCGGTACCGGGATCGGTCATCACCCGCAAAATGAAGGAGCGTGCCGCGCAGATCGAGCTGGCCACAGGCCGCAAGCCCGGCAAGAAGGAAATCCGCGACCTGAAGGAAGAGACGCGCATCGACCTGCTGCCCATGGCTTTTACCAAGCAGGGGGCGGCGTTGGTGTGGATAGACCCCGAGGCGCGCCTGCTGGTGATTGACGCGGCCAGCCAGGGCAAGGCCGACGAGGTGCTGACCAACCTGGCCAAGGCGATGGACGGACTGGGTGCGATGCTGCTGCAAACGGCGATATCGCCGGTGGCCGCCATGTCGGACTGGCTGCTCAGCCAGGAACCGCCTGCCGGCTTTACCGTGGATCGGGAATGCGAGCTCAAGGCTGCAGATGATTCAAAAGCCGTGGTCCGCTATTCGCGCCATGCGCTGGACATCGAGGAAGTGCAGCAACATATCTCCAGCGGCAAGTTGCCGACGCGGCTGGCCATGACCTGGGAAGGCCGCGTGTCGTTTTTGCTGACCGAGACCTTCCAGATCAAGAAGCTGCAGTTCGTCGAAGGCGTGTTTCAGGAGGATGCCTCTGTTGGCAAGGACGACCGGTTTGATGCCGATGCGGCCATTGCCACGGGTGAGATACGCCAGCTGATTCCCGACCTGCTGGAGGCGTTGGGTGGTGAGATGGTTGTTGGGGCTGCAACGGCTTCAACATCGGCGCCGGCGTCGGCACCAACACCAGCGCTGGCTGGCGATTCCAGGGGAGCGCCTTTCTAGGCGGCAGGGGACGGGCGTCTTGCCGCCAGTCGAGCCGGACCGCGGCTCCCTGGCTTTTGTCGACTTTCTTGACTGCGGTCATTTGCCACCATCTTGCCGGATGCCTACAATAGGCGCAGCTTGTCGGGGTGCCAAGGATGTCATGTATGCCATGTCCAAGGCTGAGATCGCGTAATCGAAAGATGCGAGACCCGCTGAACCTGATCGGGACTATCCCCGCGTAGGGAACAACGCAATTTTGGCTCCGGTACGCCGCAT
>JANYFF010000597.1 GCA_025362825.1 Polaromonas sp.
CTCTTATTGCTTACTCTTATTGCTTACTTCTGATGTTCTTTGCTGCTGGAGCGGGTGAAGGGAATCGAACCCTCGTCATAAGCTTGGAAGGCTTCTGCTCTACCATTGAGCTACACCCGCGAGGGCCATCACTGCAATTTCGGCCTTACATCACCGCTCGCCGCGCCGCTGGTGGAGGGGGCTGGATTCGAACCAGCGTACTCGTAAGAGGGCAGATTTACAGTCTGCTGCCATTAACCACTCGGCCACCCCTCCGCAGGGAACCCCAAACTATAGTGGAGTCGCTGCAGATTGTCAACAGCCCTCAAGCGCCAATCTTGCGAGTCAGGCGATGCCGGCCTGCAGTCAGTGCGCGGCCGAGGAATGAGCGTGGGGTAAATAGGGCGCGGTGCGGGCGCAACCGGTACCATGACAGGGTTTTGCGCCATCCGGCCCCGACTTTTCCTCCGATACCATGACCGGCACGCCCAACATCCTGATCCTGTTTGCCCACGCCATGCCGCATACCTCACGCGTCAATGGCGCCATGGCCGCCGCTGCGCGCAATTTTCCAAACGTAACGCTGCACGACCTGTACGAAACCTACCCGGACTTTCATATCGACGTGGCGCGCGAGCAGGCGATGCTGGAAGCCGCCGACCTGATCGTGTTCCAGCATCCGATCCAGTGGTACGGCATGCCAGCGTTGTTGAAGGAATGGGTCGACGTCGTGCTGGAAGCGGGCTGGGCATATGGCAAGGATGCCACTGCCCTGAAAAACAAGGGTTTCTTGCTGGCCGTGACCACGGGTGGCGCGGCCGACACTTATCAGGAAAACGGGCCGCATCGCTATCCCTTTGCCGACTTCCTGCCGCCGTTTCAGCAGACGGCGCAGTTCTGCGGCATGCGCTGGTTGCAGCCGTTGATATTGCATGGCGCCCACCAGGCAAGCCAGGAATTGGTCGATGCCCATGTCGGCCGGTACGTGAACCTGTTGTCCACCTATCCGCAGTGGGCACTTGCTCAGCTCGCTGAGTCCGTACCGCCAGTTACTCAAGAACAACTCGATTAGGCCCGGCCACCATGGAAAACAGTTTATTGGTCAATGCCCTGGTCTATCTGGTCGCTGCCGTAATCGCGGTGCCAATCGCCAAACGCCTAGGCCTGGGCGCCGTACTTGGCTACTTGCTGGCCGGGATGGCGATCGGACCCTGGGGCTTGCGCCTGATCGACCGGGTCGATGACATTTTGCATTTTTCGGAATTCGGCGTGGTGCTGTTACTGTTCCTGATCGGCCTGGAACTCGATCCGAAGCGGTTGTGGTCGATGCGCAAACCGATCTTCGGCTGGGGCGGCGCCCAGGTCGGCGTGGTGTCCGGATTGCTGTTTTGCGCCGGTCTGTTGCTGGGGCTGGATTGGCGTGCGGCGCTGATCGCCGCGCTCGGGCTGTCGCTGTCGTCGACCGCGATCGCACTGGCGACGCTGGACGAGCGCAACCTGATGAAAACACCTGCCGGCACCGCCGGCTTCGCGATCCTGCTGTTCCAGGACATCGCCGCCATTCCGATGATCGCGATCGTGCCGTTGCTGGGTGGCGTAGGTGCTACCGAAGACGGCGGCTGGCTCGGCGCCGTCAAGGTCATCAGTGTGATCGCGGCATTGATTGTCGGCGGACGCTTCCTGATTCGGCCAGTCATGCGCATCATCGCCAAGACCGACATGCGCGAGATTTTCACTGCCTTCGCGTTGTTGCTGGTAATTGCCATCGGCCTGTTGATGCAGATGGTCGGCATGTCGATGGCGCTGGGCACCTTCATGGCCGGCGTGTTGCTGGCGGATTCCGAATACCGGCATGCGCTGGAGTCCGACCTGGAACCGTTCAAGGGTCTGCTGCTGGGATTGTTCTTCATTGCGGTGGGCATGTCGGTCGATTTCGGTGTGTTCCTGGCGCAGCCGCTGGTAATTCTGGGACTGGTGTTGCTGTTCCTGACATTGAAGACCGGTGCTCTGTATGCGCTCTCGCGTACCTTTGACATTCCAAGGCCGCAACAAAGCCTGTTCGCATTCCTGCTGTCGCAGGGCGGTGAATTCGCTTTCGTGGTCTTCGGTGCGGCCGCGACGGCCGAAATCTTCAGCAAGGAAGTCGCCTCGATCCTGGTGGTCGTGGTGGCGCTGTCGATGGTAATCACGCCGCTACTGTTGCTGGCCGACGATTACCTGATCGCGCCACTTTTTCGTAACCGCGACAAACGTCCCGATGACCCGATCGATGCGGAGGAGAACCACGTCATCATTGCCGGCTTCGGCCGCTTCGGCCAGATCGTCGGCCGCCTCTTGAATGCCAACCAGATCAAGCTGACGGTGCTGGACCACGATCCCGATCAGATCGAACTGTTGCGCACGTTCGGCTTCAAGGTGTTTTATGGCGACGTCACCCGGGCCGACTTGTTGCATTCGGCGGGCGCGGCCAAGGCGCGCGCGCTGGTGGTGGCGATCGACGACGTCGAGGACAGTCTGGCGCTGGTCGATGCGGTGCGGCGCGAGTTTCCCGACCTGCCGATCCTGGCACGGGCGCGCAATGTCTCGCATTATTACGATCTGATGGATCGCGGCGTGACGATCCTGGAACGGGAAACCTTCGAAGCAGCCCTGCAGCTGGGCCGCCAGGTACTGCAGTCGCTCGGCTTCGGCGCCTATCGGGCACGCCAGGCGGCGATGAAATTCCGCGCGCATAACATCGCCTCGCTGCTGGCGGTTTATCCGTATTACCGCGACCGGGAGCGGCTCGTCTCGATGTCGAAACAAGCGCGTGACGAGTTGACCGAAATGTTTGCCCGCGATGCCGAAGTCATGCAGCGCGAACGGCCACAGGGCTGGGACTGATCTGCATTAAATTGTTGGCGAGGCCAGGGTGCGGCCGATTGACCCGTAAAGAAAAAAGGATGATGCAAGCGATCGCATCATCCTTTTTTACGTCCGGCCGCGCTTTGTTCTCGGTCGTCCAAAGATTTGCCTGTTACCAGATCAAGACCCGCTCCTCCGGCTTCAAATACATCTGGTCGCCCTCCTTGATACCGAACGCGCTGTAAAAGCCGGGCTGGTTCTTCAAGGTGCCGTTGCCACGGAACTGGCTAGGCGAATGCGGATCGGTCTTGATCAGCACGATCGATTGCGCTTCACGTGCCTTGCCGCGCCAGACCTGGGCCCAGCCGAGGTACAGGCGCTGCTCGCCGGTCAAACCATCGATGCTCGGCG
Source organism: Polaromonas sp. (assembly GCA_025362825.1). GTDB lineage: Bacteria > Pseudomonadota > Gammaproteobacteria > Burkholderiales > Burkholderiaceae_C > Polaromonas. The sequence goes on from JANYFF010000597.1 coordinate 3,235, forward strand.
ACGGCTTTCCGTTGAGCGATAACTGGTATGCCTTGTAGGCGATCGCCAGACCGGAATTGTCGGCGATGTTTTCACCCAGGGTCAGCGAACCGTTGACGAAGTAACCGGGTACCGGACTGAAGCGGTCGTACTGCGCCACCAGCGCCTTGGTCTTGACCGCGAATTTTTCATGATCTTCCTTGCTCCACCAGTCGCGCAGGTTGCCGAGTTCGTCGAACTGGCTGCCCTGGTCATCGAAACCGTGGCTGATTTCATGGCCGATGACGGCGCCGATGCCGCCATAGTTGACCGCATCGTCGGCCTTGGCGTCGAAGAACGGCGGCTGCAGGATCGCGGCCGGGAACACGATTTCATTTTTCTGCGGGTTGTAATAGGCATTCACCGTCTGCGGCGTCATGCCCCACTCCGCGCGGTCGATCGGCTTGCCCAGCTTCGCCATCTGGCGCTCGTAGTTGTAGACCGAGATGCGCTGCACATTACCGACCAAAGCGTCCTTGTCGATGGCCAGCTTGGTGTAGTCGCGCCACTTGCTCGGATAACCGATCTTCGGCGCGAAGGTCGCCAGCTTTGCCTGCGCTTCCTTTTTGGTCGCCGGGCTCATCCAGTCGAGTGTGTCGATGCTTTGCTTGTAGGCCGCCAGCAGGTTGGCGACCATTTTTTCCATGCGCGCCTTGCTCTCGGGCGGAAAGTACTTTTCCACATACAGCTTGCCGAGGATTTCGCCAGTGCCGCCTTCGACCAGCCGCACGCCACGCTTCCATTCCGGCTCGTTGACCGGCACGCCGCGCAGCACGCCGCTGTAAAACGCGAAATTGCGGTCGACATCGGCAGTGCCAAGGCTGGCCGCATAGCGGTTGATCACATGCCAGCGGTAATACGCCTGCCACACCGACAGCGGCGTGTCCTGCATGATCTTGGCAAAGCCGGTGAAGTAGCTTGGCTGGCGCACGATGACGTAATTCACGGCCAATGAAACGCCGGCCGCGTCCTGATAGGCCTTCCAGTCAAAGCCCGGCGCCAGTTGCTCCAGCT
>JANYFF010000598.1 GCA_025362825.1 Polaromonas sp.
TAGCAATTTACATGAAAATTTACATGGTTTGGCAAGAGGCTTGGCAACGAGAAATGTGGCCAGCCCCCTCGGGGGGCAGGGAAGTTACACGAAGTGAACGACCGTGGGGGCTTTAATTCTGCCCCTCAGTCAGCGTATCCAACTGAAACTTTCCGCTGACATGCCACAACCAGGTGTCGGTGTACACCACGCCGCCAAGCTTTGCCGGTGCAGGGAAGGGTGATGCGGCCTTTACGGTCCGCTCTATTTCTGCGATCACCTCTGGCGCATGCCGCGGTGCGCGCGTCCAGTCAAGCGAGGTCACGCGGCCGACCCGGTCAATGTGCACGTCCAGCACGCCGACGGCATACAGCAGCGGCGGCATCTTGCCCTTGTAGATGCGGTCATTGTTCAGGCCATAAATGTGGCTGGCGCCGTCGGCACGGTAGGCGCGGGGTGTTGCTGCGCCGGAGCTGCGGGCAGAACCTTCGGCGGCCGGAATCGGTCCGATGACGGCGGGGGGCGGAGGCGGCGGCGCGGTTGCCGCGGGCGGCGGTGGCGGCGGCGACTTGCATGCGCTTATCACTGCAGCTGCCGCCGCAGAAAACATTATCAGTAGCCAGTGCCGGCGCCGTGGCGGGTTGGTGGGTTCTTCCTGTTTCATGCTGGCCCTTTGCGATGCGCTGGCGTTTTCGGGGTGTTCGTGGTGGTAGGCTGTGCTTACTTTAACCGACAGTTATTGACCTGTATCGTCTAACATTTTCTCGCAGCTGTTCCTTTTGCGTCCCATGGTTTTCACCAACACCAACCATCACTTCGCTGAACTGCGCGGCCGTCTGGTGCGCGAGCCAGCCGTGCTGGTGATGGTCGATGCAACCCAGGGTTCCGTGCCGCGGGAGGCTGGCACCTGGATGGCAGTGTTCGCAGAGTCGCTCACCGGCACCATAGGCGGTGGGCACCTCGAACACCAGGCCATCGCCCATGCGAGACAGATGCTGAAGATCGCAACACCGGGCCCGCAGAGCGATCACATGCGTTTCGCGCTGGGGCCTTCGCTCGGCCAGTGCTGCGGTGGTGTGGTGCACCTGGTTTTTGAATTGATAAGCGCGAGTGACCTGCCGGCCCTGACGGTGCGCCTGAGTCCTGCCGCCACTTCTGTGGCCCTGTTCGGTGGCGGCCACGTGGGCCATGCGCTGGTGCGGGTGCTGGCCAACCTTCCTTTTGCGCTGACCTGGATCGACAGCCGCGAAGGCGTCTTTCCCGACGCCCTGCCCGGCAATGTGGTGTGCGAACACTCCGAGCCTGTGCATGCCGCGGTTCGGGCATTGACACCCGGCTCACGCGTGCTCATCATGAGCTTCAGCCACGCCGAAGACCTTGACGTGGTGGCGGCCTGCCTGGAACGCCAGCGCAAACATGCCGACCTGCCCTATATCGGCCTGATAGGCAGCAAGACCAAATGGGCAACGTTTCAGCACCGCCTTGAGGCGCGCGGCTTCAGCGCGGCAGAGATGGCGCACGTCACCAGCCCCATCGGAGTGTCCGGCATTGCAGGCAAGGAACCCGAAGTCATCGCCATTGCTGTGGCGGCACAGTTATTGCAAAGCGTTGGTCACAAGCAGTGATCCATCGGTAAAATCAGTGCTTCAGGTCGCAGCGGAGCCGGGAAACACGCGTTTCTTTTGTTCGTGGCCTTGTTACTGTTCAGAGCGCCCGCAGTGGTGAACAGGTCCGCATGCCGGTGTAGCCGGCGTGCCGAATGGGGTGCAAGCCATGGAAAGCTATCTTCTCGACTGGGCCAACCTGCTACTACGCTGGGTCCACGTCATCACGGCCATCGCATGGGTCGGCTCGTCGTTCTACTTTGTCTTTTTGGATTCAAGCCTGACACCGCCTGAAGACGAAGACCTCAAAAAGCAGGGCGTCAGTGGCGAGCTTTGGGCCGTGCATGGCGGCGGTTTTTACCACCCGGTCAAGTTCGCGGTCAAGCCGCCGCAGATGCCGGCGCACCTGCACTGGTTCTACTGGGAAAGCTACAGCACCTGGCTGTCCGGCTTCAGCCTGTTCACGGTGTCGTATCTGTGGAACGCCAGCACCTACTTGGTCGACAAGTCGCTGATGAACTGGTCTGCTGGTGCAGCAGTCGGCGTAGCGCTGTCGTTTTTCGTCGTTTTCTGGATGCTTTACGACGTCATCTGCCAGCTGTTTGGCAAGGGCAAAAACGGTGATGCCGTTGTCGGCGCACTGGTCGCCGTTCTGGTGTGCGCCGCCTCCTGGCTGGCCTGCCATTGGTTTGCAGGCAGGGCGGCGTTTTTGCTGGTCGGCGCCATGATGGCCACAGCCATGAGCGCCAATGTCTTCTTCTGGATCATCCCCGGCCAGCGCAAGGTGGTGGCCGCCATCAAGGCTAGCGAGCCGGTAGATGCCATCCACGGCCAGCGCGGCAAGCAGCGCAGTGTGCACAACACCTACTTCACACTGCCGGTGCTGTTTGCCATGCTGAGCAACCATTACAGCTTCACGTGGAGTCATCCGCAAAACTGGCTGGTACTGATTTTGATGATGCTGGCCGGCGCGGCCATCAGGCAGTTTTTTGTCTTGCGGCACGGCTACAAACTCGGCCGCAACCGGCATCCTCTGGCCTATGCACTGGTCGGCATCGTCGTCATTGCTGGCGTCATCGTCTGGATGAAGCCCCCCCCTGTCGCCCCTTCTGTTGCTACAAATTCAGTAGCAAAAGATGACCAGAATACGGGGGCTATGGCAACGATTGGCTATAAAAATATTCAAAAAGTTCTTGAGCAGCGATGCTACCTGTGCCATGGCGCACAGGTGCAGATGAAGAACGTGCGGCTCGACTCGCCCGAACTGGTCAAACAGCACGCGCAGGCCATGTACCAGCAGGTGGTGGTGACGAAGATCATGCCGATGAACAACGCGACGGGTATCACCGAGGATGAACGTGGGTTGATCAGGCAGTGGTTTGAGGCGGGTGCAAAAACCGAATGATTGAGCGGGCTCCCCCCGACTAATCTGCCCGCATAAAACCTGTCACCTCCGCAGTTTCCCAAACCTCCCAGCCAGAAAATCCACAAACGCCCGAACCCGCCCCGACAGCTGGTGCCGCTGTGGGTACACCGCATAAATGTCAGCAGGCGGCGTCTGGTAGTTTTCCAGAACCTGCACCAGCCGGCCGCTTTGCAGGTATTTGGCGATGTCCCATTCGGCGCGCATCACGATGCCGTGTCCGGCTAGTGCCCAGTTGACCGCTATCTCGCCATCGTTGGTGCTCAGGCTGCCGCGCACCTTGACGGTCTCTGTGCGGCGGGCTGATGTCAGGTGCCAGATGCCGTAGGCTTCGTCTCCCTGGCGAATGCCTATGCAGTTGTGGCGGGTCAGGTCGTTGGGGGTTTGGGGTGTGCCGTGCTGGGCCAGATACGCGGGTGCCGCGCAGATCAGGCGACGGTTGGAGGCGATCAGCCTGGCCATGACGCGCGCATCGGGTGGCTCGCCAAAACGTATGCAGACATCAAAAGCGTCTTCTGTCAGGGCAGGCGGATTCACCGTCAGTTGCAGCTGTACCTGCACCTCGGGGTAGAGAC
>JANYFF010000602.1 GCA_025362825.1 Polaromonas sp.
ACCTCGACCTTGGACAGTTCAAACCGGAAGGCCGCAACGATATGGTCTTTTTCGGCGCTGCTCTGGCTGTTCCAGAACAGGCTGGCCTGCGAAAAGTGATCGTCAAACGACGGGCTGCGGGCACGGATCTTTGCTGACTCCAGCTTCTCAGGGTAGGACTGGAAGCCCTGGGCTGAGCCGTCAATTCTGAATTCAGACCCTGTCGCTAGGGTGTTCGGTTCGTAGGCCACGCGTCCTTTGGGAATACTCATGCGGTGCATGCCATCACGCTGGAAGTTATGCATCGGGCAGACGCCGCGGTTGATCGGAATCTCGTGGAAATTCGCGCTCCCGAGGCGCGACAGCTGGGTGTCGGTGTACGAGAAAAGTCGACCCTGCAACAAGGGGTCGTTTGAAAAATCAATGCCCGGAACCAGGTGGCCCGGGTGAAACGCCACCTGTTCGGTTTCTGCGAAAAAGTTGTCAGGGTTGCGGTTCAAGGTCAGCTTGCCGATGATCTGCACCGGAACCTGTGATTCCGGAATCAGCTTTGTGGGGTCGAGGATGTCGAACCCAAGCTCGGATTCTTTTCCTGCAGCCACCATTTGCACGCCCAGCTCCCACTCGGGGAAGTTGCCGCTCTCAATTGCCTCCCACAGGTCGCGCCTGTGAAAGTCGGCATCCTTGCCGGCAATCTTCTGGGCTTCATCCCATGCCAGTCCGTGTACGCCCAACTTTGGTTTCCAGTGAAATTTCACGAAGTGCACATCGCCTTGCGCATTGATGAAGCGAAACGCGTGAATACCAAACCCTTCCATCATGCGCAGGCTGCGCGGCACGGCGCGGTCAGACATGGCCCACATCAGCATGTGAGTTGACTCGGGCATCAGCGAGGCGAAGTCCCAGAAGGTGTCGTGCGCACTGGCGGCCTGCGGCATGCCATGGTGCGGCTCAGGCTTAACGGCGTGGATAAGGTCTGGAAACTTCATCGCATCCTGGATGAAAAACACCGGTATGTTGTTGCCCACCAGGTCGTAGTTGCCTTCAGCGGTATAAAACTTCACCGCAAAGCCGCGCACATCCCTAACCGTATCGGCCGAACCCTTTGAACCTGCAACCGTTGAAAATCGCACGAAGACTGGTGTCTCAATATCCGGGTCCTGCAGAAAGCCCGCACTGGTGTACTGCACCATCGACTTGCAAGGCTTGAAAACCCCATGCGCGCCGGAGCCGCGGGCATGCACCACGCGCTCGGGAATACGCTCATGGTCAAAGTGGGTGATCTTCTCGCGAAGTATGAAATCTTCCAGCAGGGTGGGGCCGCGTGGCCCGGCTTTGAGTGAGTTGTGGTTGTCGGGAATCTTAAGTCCCTGATTGGTGGTGAGCGAGTGGAGCGTTGCGTCGTCGGTGAACGTTTCCAGCTGCTGCTGCTTGGCCTTGGCACCGTCTGAAGGTTTGACGGTGCCTGTGGCTTTACGTTTGGTTGTTGACATCTGAAATCCTGGGTTGCTGCAAAAAAAGCGCGAGATCTGCGCGCCTTGAGGAGTAAAAGCTATGAAAGAGGTTCAGACAGGCAACGTTCACGGATCGAGCAGACCTTCAAGAACTTTCACTGTGATGAGCAGCGTCAACACGGCAATGGCAGCTACCAGAGCCCAGCAAGCAATGTTCTGATACAGCGGCACCACGGATGAGGGCAGCATAAAAGCAAAAAGCTGGAAACTTGCGGCGCCGGCCACCGCCATCAAAAACACCTTGAACAAGGGCCAATATTTATTTGCCGGAATCTCGAAGGAGAGCGCAGATAAACCATGGACGAGGCCGCCAGGTTGTTCGCTTGCGAGTTTCATGATGGTTTTCCGGTTGAAAAAGCCAGCACCGGCCGGCTGCCAGGCTGATACTTAAACCATACTTTCGAAACCATCACGCACAAGTAGCCCTACAGCGGCGGCATGTGTAGGGGGAAATCAGTGATCCTGTAAGACGTTGCTGACCGCATGTCACGCAAAGCAGGGATGCTGCGGACGGCGATGGACAGGAAGGCAGCTCAACCCAGAGTCCAGAGGGCTTAGCGCAGGCTTGTCAGCTGGCCTGCTGGCGCTGGTATTCAAACCTCTTCATCGTGAGATAGGTGTTTTTGTCCAGGTCGCGAAACTGCTCGGGGTATTGC
>JANYFF010000126.1 GCA_025362825.1 Polaromonas sp.
CAATGACCCGAAAACCATAGATGTCAGTGACCTGTGCAAAGGAAAGATGCTTCTCGTCCATCTTGCGATAAATCGAATAAAGGGTTTTTTCACGACCTGATATCTGGACAGGAATATCTGCTGCCTCAAAGGCGGTTTCCACCTCGGCCTGCACGCGTTTGATGACGTCGCGCCTGCGGCCGCGTGCTTTCAAAAGCGCTTTTTGCAGGGTCGCATAGCGCCACGGGTGCAGATGCTGGAAAGAAAGGTCCTGCAATTCACGGTAAGTTGTGTTCAAGCCCAGGCGGTGCGCGATAGGTGCGTAGATATCAAGTGTTTCACTCGATATGCGTGCCCATTTTGTCCTCGGTACATCGCCGAGCGTGCGCATATTGTGTGTGCGGTCGGCCAGCTTTATCAAAATGACGCGTACATCCCGCGCCATGGCCAGCAGCATTTTTCGGAAGGACTCAGCCTGGTTTTCTTCGCGGGTGTTGAATTCCAGCTTTTCGAGCTTGGTCAGGCCGTCCACGAGTTCGGCAACCGGAGCGCCAAACCGTTCAATCAGTTCAGGCTTGGTGACGCCGCAATCTTCGATCGCATCATGCAGAAGGGCCGCCATAAGTGCCTGCGCATCAAGCTTCCATTCCGCGCACTGTTGTGCCACTGCAATAGGGTGGGTAATGTACGGTTCACCGCTGTTGCGGATCTGGCCCAGGTGTGCCTCATCCGCGAAACGATAGGCGCGCCTGACATTGTCAATATCTGTCGTACTGAGGTAATCGAGCCTGGTTGTGAGCGTGGCAAAACTGGCTGCTGCGGCGTTAGCAGCGGCAGGTGTAGGTTTGCTGATGGACTTCGGCGAAAACAAGACGCTCATGCCTTAAATGTATCCCGGCGCGTATAAAACATAAATCAAACGGCTTTTACATCTCTCAAAACGCGGGTCCCAAATGCAAAAAGCACCGCAAGCGGTGCTTTTAAAGGTGTACCCAGGAAGATCAACCCGGCACTTTTTTCAACATTTCCAGGCCGATTTTGCCGTCGGCGATTTCGCGCAAGGCGGTCACTGCCGGCTTGTTCTTGCTTTCGATCTTGGCGGCATGACCCTGGCTCAGCATGCGGGCGCGATAGGTCGCGGCCAGAACGAGCTGAAAGCGGTTCGGGATTTTTTCAAGGCAGTCTTCAACGGTAATGCGGGCCATGGTGATCTCCGGTAGGGTCAGGAACTCAAGAAATGTGAAGTGCTTCGAAAGTCTCGGCGCGGGCTCTTCTTTGGGCCGAAAACTTGAGCCGTTGTGCGTGGATGATGGTTTTCAGGTCGAAAACCGCACGCTCGAACAATTCATTGATTATAACGAAATCGAATTCCCGGGCCTGGGCCATCTCAATCGCGGCGTTTTTCAGGCGCAACTCAATCACGTCAGCCGCATCTTCGCCGCGGCGCTGCAGCCTCGAGCGCAACTCTTCCCAGCTGGGCGGAAGGATAAAAATCAGCACCGCATTTGAAAAAATCCGCTTGATATTGATGGCACCCTGAAAATCGATTTCCAGGATGACGTCGGCGCCATGGGCTACACGCTCCTCGATGGCGTGGCGCGACGTACCGTATCGCTGGCCATGCACATGCGCCCATTCCAGAAACGAGTCCCTGAGCACCATGCCGTCAAACTCTTCAGATGAGATGAAAAAATACTCGCGACCGTGCTTTTCCTGGCCGCGCGGAGGGCGCGTGGTGTGGGACACCGCTGGCTGAACCTGCGCGTCAATCTCCATCAGGGCTTTCACCAGACTGGATTTTCCCGCCCCGCTTGGGGCTGCCACAACAAACAAATTTCCGGGGTAGTCCATGTATTCAGTGCTTGCTTTGCTATCAATTTTAATGGAAAGGAACGGTGAGGGCGAAAGTCAGCACGTGATGCCTACTCGATGTTCTGCACCTGTTCGCGGATCTGTTCGATCAAGACTTTCATGTCCACGGAAATTCGGGTGAGTTCGAGGGATGCTGATTTCGAGCCGAGCGTGTTGGCTTCACGATGCAACTCCTGTATCAGGAAATCCAGCCGTTTTCCTAATTCGCCACCGCTGTCTAGAAGTCTGTCAATTTCGTCAAGGTGCGATGCAAGCCGGGTGATTTCTTCGGCGACATCAATGCGCATGGCGAAGGCGGTCGCTTCAGCCAGCGCCCTGTCCTGGGCGGCTTCGGGGAGCGCCTTGCTGTCCGGGAGCGCCATGGCTTCCTTCCAGCGCTCCAGAAAACGGGCTTTTTGCTGTTCGACCAGTTTGGGCACCAGCGGAACGGCAAGTGCAGACAGGGCCCGCAACTGGACTGTCCGGTCTTTCAGCATGATGCCCAGCCTTGCGCCTTCGCGCTCGCGCGCCGACAACAGCTCTTTCAGCGCCTTTTGTGCCAGTTTTAGCAGTTGTGCGCTGTGGTCGTGAGGTTTACGGTCTTCATTGGTGGCTATGCGCAACACATCTGCCACGCTGAGCGCTGCTGCCTGCGGCAGCCATGACTTGATGCTGTCCTCCAGTGAGCCGAGCCGCTGCAGCGTTGCGGTAGACGGTGCGCGAAGGCTGTCCATAGAACTGCTGTCCAGCGAAACCCGTAGCTCGACCTTGCCGCGCTTGAGCTTGGCGGTCAGCAGGTCGCGCAGACCCGGCTCAGCCTGGCGCAATTCATCCGGCAGGCGAAATGCCAGGTCGAGGAAGCGGCTGTTCACCGACCTTATTTCCACGCCGAGACGGGAATGGGTGTCAGTGCCTGATTCGGCCTCTGTGGCTGATGAGGCTGTGTTTGACTGGACGGCTGCATAGCCGGTCATGCTGTAAACTGACATTTAGTAGTAATGCTTTTTCTAAAAACGGACCGTAGAAGCAGGTAAAAGCAGTTTGGGGCTGGCTGTTTGGTCTCTGCTTATTCAAATTATGTCAAAGGTCAAACCAGCTCCATTGCCGCCCGACACCGTTATAGGTGGCTACCGGGTTGTGCGCAAGCTTTCGGCGGGTGGCTTTGGGGTAGTTTACTTGGCCGTGGACAACGAGGGTCAGCAGGTCGCGATCAAGGAATACCTGCCATCATCGCTGGCAGGCCGCCCCCCCGGCGAACTGCTGCCGCAAGTCCTGCCTGAAAAGCTCTCCCTCTACCGCCTCGGACTCAAAAGCTTTTTTGAAGAAGGCCGTTCACTGGCGCAGATTTCCCATGGCTCAGTGGTCAGCGTTCTGAATTTCTTTCGCGAGAACGAAACTGTCTACATGGTCATGAATTATCTGGAGGGTGGCACTCTCCAAGACTTCATCATCACCGCACGCGAACTCAAAAAGCAGAAGGTGTTTCGCGAATCCACCATCCGCTCACTGTTTGACGAAATCCTGCGCGGTTTGCGCATCGTGCACCAGCACAAGATGCTGCACCTCGACATCAAACCTGCCAATATCTTCATCACAGATGACAACAAGGCCGTGATGATTGATTTTGGCGCCGCACGCGAGGTGTTGAGCAAGGAAGGCAACTTCATCCGGCCTATGTACACGCCCGGTTTTGCCGCCCCTGAGATGTATCGCCGTGACTCTTCCATGGGTCCGTGGACAGATATCTACGCCATCGGCGCATGCATTTACGCAACGATGCAGGGCTACCCTCCCAACGACGCCCCCCAGCGGCTGGAAAAAGACCGCCTGTCACTTGCCCTGTCGCGTTTGCG
>JANYFF010000134.1 GCA_025362825.1 Polaromonas sp.
TCCAGCTACCGGCCAGCTGCCTGACCGTGCTGGAGATCAACCCTCACGTTATTGCCTTGCGCCGCGAATTTTCAGTGCCTGATGACGATGCCCGCCTTGAAGTGCTTGAGGCTGACGGCGCTACCTATCTAGCTACGCAAACCGCCCGCTTTGATGTGCTGCTGATTGACGGCTTTAACCATCAGGGCCAGCCTGCGGCGCTGTGCTCGCAGGGGTTTTACGACGACTGCTTTGCGGCACTCAAGCCGGATGGTGTGCTGGTCGTCAACCTACACTATGACGATGCTGACTATCCGCTGTGGGTAGCGCGCCTGCAGCGAAGTTTTGGCGGCAACGCGTGTGAGGTCCCCGCACTTGAAAAGAGCAACTGCATTGTTTTTGCTGCACGCATGGACAGCGGCATTGTGATTTCACGGCACCGCATCAACCTGCAAGCCAGCCTGTCAGTGCTGACGCCTGAAGCCCGCAGACAACTCAAACCCGAGTTCGCCCGTATCACATGGCACATAAAAGACTTGGACCCCGGTCACCCGGCTTGAGTTGAATCGGCAAAGCAGGCTGGCTTGCTATCAATAAAATAGCTATAGACGCCCGATTTTCCGGGGCCTACGGCTTGAATAGCACATTTTTTACCCTGGATGACCCTTCCGTGCCGCATCGTGATAACCCGTACTCTCGCGCGGGCCAAAAAACGGTAAGGTAGCAGCATATTTTCATACTTCTGGAGCCCCCATGAAACGCCGCATTCTCCTGCAAGCTGCATCGTGCATCGCCCTGCCGGGCATCGCGTTTGCGCAGGACAAATACCCGAGCAAGCCGATCACCTTCGTCTGCCCCTATTCGGCGGGCGGCAACGCAGACCAGCGCTCGCGCCAGATCGGCAAATTCCTGTCAGTGGCGCTTGGCCAGCCGGTGATTGTTGATGACAAGCCGGGCGCAGGCGGCAACATCGGCACCGACTTCATCGCCAAGGCCAAGCCGGACGGCTACGTGATCGGCATGGGCAACTTTGCACCGCTGGCCGTCAACCCGACGATGTTCAAGAAAATGAGCTACGACGCCGCCAAGGACATCACCCCGATCTGCCTGATTGAAAAAGGCCCGCTGGTGCTGATGGTGCCCGCAAACTCCCCCTTCAATTCCGTCAAAGACATCATTGCCGCTGCCAAGGCCTCTCCCGGCAAGCTGTCGTTTGCTTCGGGCGGGCTGGGCGGCTCACATCACCTGTCGGCCGAGTTATTCAAATCGCTTGCCGGCCTGAACATCACACACATCCCCTACAAAGGCGGCGCGCCCGCCACCACTGACCTGCTGGGCGGGCAAGTGGACATGATGTTCGAGCAAATGTATTCAGCCGCGCCCAACCTGCGCGCAGGCAAGACACGCGGCCTAGCGATTTCGAGCAAGACACGCTCGCCGCTGTTTCCCGATATTCCGACAATGGCCGAGGCCGGTGTCGCAGGCTTTGAGGTGCAAAACTGGCAAGGGCTGATCGGTCCAGCGAATATGCCTCCGGCGATCGTCAAGCTGCTCAACGAAACCACCGTCAAGGCACTAGCCGATCCGATGATCCGCGAGTTGATGCTGAGCCAGGGCAACGAGATCGGTGGCGGCACGCCGGCGCAGTTCGCGGCCCTGATCAAGTCAGAAGCCGCCCGCTGGGGCAAGCTGGTGAAGTCAGCCAATATCAAGCCCGACTAAAACCGATGGGCGCTGGCCTTGAGCCATGCAACTGACGCTCGCGCCTGATCCGCCGGCGCGTCCTACAAGATCAGATCTCGATTTTTGAACCCAGTTCAACCACTGCGTTGTTCGGCAGCTTGAGAAAGTCTGCCGCACCGCTGGCGTTGTGGTGCATCTGGGCAAACAGCTTTTCGCGCCACTGCGCCATGCCGCCGCCGATCGTCGGCACCACGGTGTCGCGCGACAGGAAATAGCTGGTGTTCATGGCTTCTAGCTCACAGCCCCGACCCTTGATCTGCTGCAGCGCTTTAGGCAAGTCAAGGTCGTTTTTGAAACCGTAATGCACGATGACCTTCCAGCAGTCATGGCCCAGCGATTCAACTTCGAGGCGTTTATTCATGCCTATCCAGGGCACTTCGTGGTTGCGCACCGTGACGAAAAGATTCTGCTCGTGCAGCACCTTGTTGTGCTTGAGGTTGTGAAGCAACGCGTTAGGCACCGTGCCGGATTCGGCCGTCATGAAAACGGCGGTACCTTCCACGCGTGCTGGCGGACTGATGAACACCGCATCAAGAAAACCTGGCAAATCTATGGAGTCCGCATGCAGCTTCTCGTTGAGGATCTGCCGGCCTTTTTTCCATGTGGACATCACCGTATAGAGAACTGCGGCAAGTACCAGCGGAAACCAACCACCCTGAACAATCTTGAGCAAATTAGAGGCAAAAAATGCGAGGTCTACCAGCAGGAAAAAGCTACTGGCGATCACGCACAGCCACATCGGGTAACCCCAGCGATAGCGGACTACAAAAAATGTCAGCAGAGTGGTGATGACCATCACCATGCTGACCGAGATGCCATAAGCTGCCGCAAGTGCTGTGGAGGAGCCGAAAAGCGTGACGGCTGCGATGACACCTGCCAGCAGCAGCCAGTTGACCGCAGGAATGTAGATCTGACCCGTGTCCCGAATCGAGGTGTGAAGAATCGACAGCCGAGGCAGGAAACCCATTTGAATCGTTTGCTTGGTTGCCGAAAACGCACCCGAAATGAGCGCCTGCGAGGCAATTACAGTAGCGGCCGTAGCCAGCGCCACCATGGGAATCAAGGCCCATTCGGGCATCATCAGATAAAACGGATTTTCTGCTGCTTTGGGATTTGCGAGAACCATCGCGCCCTGGCCGAAGTAGTTCAGCAGCAGAGACGGCATGATCAGGCCAAACCAAGCCAGTTGGATTGGCAATTTGCCAAAGTGTCCCATGTCAGCGTACAACGCTTCGGCGCCCGTGACGCACAGAAAAACTGCGCCCAGCGTGATGAAGGCCAGCGTGTAATGCTCAAGCGCAAAACGCAGCGCATGCGTCGGGAACACAGCGACCAGAACGTGCGGGTTTTGAAGAATCTGCATTAACCCGGCGGCGCCGATTGCAATAAACCAGACCACGGTGATCGGGCCGAAAAACTTGCCGATATCGCCAGTACCGCGTCTCTGCACGGCAAACAGCATGACCAGCACGACCAGGGAAATCGGAACCACGTACGCTTTGGCCGCGGGCGTCACGATCTCCAGACCTTCCACCGCCGAAAGCACCGATATCGCGGGCGTGATGATTCCGTCACCAAAAAACAGCGCCACGCCGAACACACCGACCATCAACAGCACGCTGCGCAAACCCGGCTTATCCTTGACAGACTGTGAGGCCAGCGCGAGCAAGGCCATGAGACCGCCTTCTCCGTTGTTGTCCGCACGCATGATGAGCGCCACGTACTTGATCGAGACAACGATCGTTAACGTCCAGAAAAACAGCGACAGCACTCCAAGGACGTTGGCTTCCGTGATCGGCACGTGACCGCTCGCGAAGACCTCTTTGAAGGCATATAAAACGCTGGTTCCGATGTCGCCATAGACGACACCGATAGCGCCCAAAGTGAGCGCCGAGAGAGATGATTTTTTGCTTGACACAAATACTTCCCGCCTGTGGCCGCAGATGACGCACACTTTTCAGGCATGTCGGGCTGATCTGAAGCGACGGGAATGGTTAACTTGGGGAATGCCATTTTGCCCCCGGCAAGCCGCCTTGCAAGTCGGTGACATCCCTAGACCCCAGAAATAAGCCGTTTGTTGCACTGCAACAACTTGTGTCGTCCAGGAAGAGGGGCTTTGAAATATGAACCGTTCGCCCTGAGCGCCGGGAACTGGTTAGCGTTCTGAAAGAGCGTTACAGAAACCCGCTTTTCGGGCAAATCCTTATGACGCGTTCAGTCGTAAACCTCGGCGTTGGGGTCAGTCGCTTCCAGCTCGTAGCTGGCAGCCAGCATGGCCAGGCGGCCGATGACACCGTACATATAGAACCGGTTGGGGCTGCTGGAACCGGGCTTTTCACCAGGCTGCGGCAGGCGCCCGCTGTCGGCAAAGGCCAGCGGCACAAAGCTGGCGCCCGGTGCATTGAGGTTTTCGTCGATGCCGCGGTCAGGGTGCACGCGGTAAAAACCGCCGACCACGTAGCGGTCCATCATGTAGACCACCGGCTCGGCGACGGCGTCCTGCACGCGCTCGTTGGTCAGCACGCCTTCCTGGATGATGACTTCGGACAG
>JANYFF010000149.1 GCA_025362825.1 Polaromonas sp.
GTTTGCTGGTCAAACCCTCGCCGATCTTGCCGCCGCCATAGTTTTCACCGTAGGTAATCACTGGCCAGCCGTAATTGGCACCGGCTTTGGGCAGATTGATTTCGTCGCCCCCCTGCGGACCGTGCTCGTGCATCCACAAGACGCCATCAGGCGACAGCACCGCGCCCTGGGGGTTGCGGTGGCCATAGCTCCAGATTTCGGGCAGCGCCCCGGCCCTGCCGACAAAAGGATTGTCTGGCGGCACAGAACCGTCTTTGTTGATGCGGATAATCTTGCCGTGGTGGTTGTCAAGTTTCTGGGCATCGTCTTTGCGTGAAAACCGCTCGCCCAGGGTTAAGAACAGTTTGCCGTCGGCCTGGCCGCCCACGCCAGGCGCGCGGCTTTCAACGATGCGGCAGCCGAAATGGGCTGTGCTGACGGTTTTGGGCTTCTGGCTGAAGATCACTCTGACATTCTCCAGCCGGGTGTTGTCGGCGCTCAGCGTGGCTCGCGCCAGCGCAGTGCTGTTGGCATTGCTAGAGGCGGCCGGCTCTGAAAAGCAGAAATACAGACTGCGGTTAAAGGCAAAGTCCGCATCAAGGATGACGTCGAGCAAACCGCCCTGCCCACCCGCTGCCACCGCCGGCAGCCCGGCAACCGGCGCACCAACCTCGCCCCCCGCCTCCACCACACGCAGCCGACCTGGCCGCTCGGTGACCAGGAAACGCCCTTCGGGCAGAAAAGCCAGACCCCACGGGTTTTGCAGGTTGGATGCCACCACCTCAGGTTTGACACCCTGTGCAGCGGCGAGATTTACAAAAAACCATGTCGCTATAAAAATAATAGCTACGCACGCCCGAGATACGGGGGCAGGAGGCCTGTATGGCACCTTAAAAGCAGTTTTTAAGGATTTCATGGCTGATTTTGACTCCCTTAGGGCGGTTTTCCGGCCGGACTTTACACAGTTACTTCGGAGGCTAATCAAACTGAAAATTTCACATTCCGATAAATCGTTACAAATCAATCACTTGGAACGAACTTCAAGAAAGGTCATAGGTTGACGTAGGCGCATTCCTTCAAGTATCCTGCGGTCCATGCGTATCACAGCACCCCTCCTGGCCTTTTTGATTTTTGCGTCCGCCATGTTGTTTGCAGTCAGAGTCCATGCGGCTCCTGCAGGTTCCACTGATGAGCTCGATAAATTACTGGCCGACAAAGGCCTGATGACGCACATCGAGCGCGTTGGCCAGACGGTCAGCAACAAGGCGTCCGAGCTTGTGGTCAATGCCATGGGGTTTTTGGGCGTGCCATACCGCCGTGGCGGCAATTCTGCTGAAACCGGTTTTGACTGCAGCGGTTTTGTCCGCGCCATTTACCAGCAAAGCATTGGCCTGCTCCTGCCCCGCAAGGCCGAGCAGCAAGCCGCCGCCACCCAGAACATCGCCCGAAGCGACCTGCAACCGGGTGATCTGGTGTTTTTCAACACCATGCGCCGCGCCTTCAGCCATGTCGGCATTTACGTCGGCGAGGGCAAATTCATCCATTCTCCCAAGCCTGGCGCGGAAGTCCGCGTTGAAAACATGTCGGGATCTTACTGGAGCCGCCGCTTTGACGGTGCCCGCCGGGTAGCCGGCAAGGCCAACCCGCAAGAAGCCCTGGCAGCGCCGCAACAGGTCCAGGCCTCATCTGCAGACCTGCAGACGACTCAGAGCGTTGCTGCCCAATTGGCTGCCCCACGGTAAACAGCCGTCGGAAAGTCGAGACCAGACTACCGGTAAGGATCGGCTTGTGGGCTATCTCAGCTGAAAGCAACATTGGCTGCCAGCAGGAAACCGCACCTCCAGCAATTTGGTGAGCTGCTCCTCATTTGTTTCCACAAAGCTCGAAACCTGCTAACTCGAAACCGCCGCTTTGAGCGTGGTGCGTCTTGTGCTTTTCTTCTGGCATTTGAGATTTCCGGGCAACCAAAGCGCACGCCTGGCTGGTTAGCTTGAGGACTCAGCGCTAACCATCCAATAAACCACCTCTGTGTTGAACCTGGATTAGAGTTTGCCCAGCGAAAACGGGTGCCTCTAGCTATACGTTTAATAGCAAGCGGGGTTTTCAGGCGATTTTCAAGAGGGGCGCCGGCTGGCTGAGCCGGGGCAGGCGCCGGCGTGACGACAAGACCTCTTCAATATCGTTGCGCGCCCCGTCTATCAATTGCTGGATGGCTTTTTCTGCCCGGTCAGCGTCATGCGCAATCACGGCATCAAGTACTTCACGGTGCATGGGCAGCGAGGTCATAGGGCCATTTTTGCGGCGTGTTGAAATCTCGAAGCTGGTCCGCAGCAATGCGCCGAGGGCTTTGCTCATCTGCACCAGCATGCGGTTGCGCGACGCACGCAACAGGCCCTGGTGAAAGCGCAGGTCAAAGGTTACGTAGTCCCCGCCCTCTTCCACGGCTCGCTTCATGCCGACGTAGGCCAGCTCGATTTCATCAATGTCCTGCTGCGTTGCGCGCACGGCAGCCAGACGCATGGCGGCTGGCTCCACCACCCTGCGCAAGTCCTGCAGGTCGCGCAAAAATTCGGGCGTCAGGCCGGCTTTGGACTGCCAGATGATGACGTCCGGATCAAACCAGTTCCAGTGGTCTTCAGACAGCACGCGGGTACCCACCTTGGGGCCGGTAGTGATCAGCCCCTTGGCAATCAGCGACTTAACGGCCTCGCGAACAACGGTACGGCTGACGCCGAGTTCCTCACACAGCATGGGTTCTGGCGGCAGCGAACTGCCTGCAACATAGCGGCCTGCGACGATGGCTTCGCCGAGGTGGTCAACCGTGTTGCCGTGAACGTTTTTGATCATATAAAGGCGTTCATCAGCCGCGCATCACCCGCGCACAAAGAGCGTCACCAGCGGATCGCTGCCGGCCTGGCAGCTCCAGTGACCATGCACCGCAGGGTCAAAGCTTGCGCCTTCGGGCAGCGTGTCGGCCGAATAGAAATGCTCACCCGGTCCGAAAACCCGCGACATCCCACCCTGCAGGCCGATCTCCATCTGGCCGCCGAGGATGAACACCCACTGGTTGTGCGGCGAGCAATGGAACTGGCTGCGAAAGCCGACGGGGCTGTGGCGAAGCTGGTAACCGCCCGAGGGCATCAGGGCCGACAGCATGGACTGCGGCGTCCCGCTGGGCAGGTCCACAGGCTCCTCCCTGAATTTCGCCCGGCCATCGGTATCGGTAAAGAGAATCACTTTGTTGAAAACAGTCACGTCTTGCTCCGCTCCATGGAATGAATTTTTGGGGTGGATTTGGTGGTCGGCAGCGTCAGGCAACGCCAAAGTCCAGCTGCACCTTCATGGCCCGACCCTTGTCACCAGCCAGCGTGAAAGCTTCGCTGGCCTTGTCAAAGGAAAGAATGTCGGAGATCACCGGCCTGCCATCGATCAGCCGCTGGTTGAGAAAGCTCACGGCCACGGCAAATTCAGAATGGAAACGGAAGGTGCCGCGCAGGTCAATCTCCTTGCCGACCAGCGTATTCATCGGCAGCGAGATATTGCCGCCCAGGCCGACGGCCACAATCACGCCGCGTGGTGCCACAACATCGAGCCCGCCAAGCAGCGCGCGTTCGCTGCCCGAGGCTTCAAACATCACTTCAAAATAGCCTTTGCCAGCTGCATAAGGCGCAAGGCCATCCGTATCTTTTGCCAGGTTGATAGCCTTGTCTGCACCCATTTTCAGGGCGCAGGCCAGCGGCAATTCAGCAATGTCGGCAGCCACGATCTCGGCCGCACCCGCCCGGCGCAGGCCGGCAATCAACAACGCGCCTATAGGCCCGCAGCCCATGACCAGCACGCGCTTGCCAAAGACCGTACCGGCCCGTGTGATCGCGTGCAGTCCGACCGACAGCGGCTCGGCCAGCGCGGCTTCTGTTAGCGGCAAATCATCGGCCACCAGGTATGCCTGCGAGGCATCGATGACCAACATCTCGCGGAAAGCGCCCTGCACATGCGGAAAGCGCATCGCGCTGCCGTAAAAGCGCATGTCCAGGCAATGGTTGTGTTGCCCCAGTTGGCAGTATTTGCAGAGGCCGCAGGGCCGCGACGGAGACACGGCAATGCGCTGGCCGCGCAGGTAGCCGGAAACGCCGCTGCCTACTTCATTGACGATGCCTGATACCTCGTGGCCCAGCACCATCGGCTCCTTGATGCGAACGGTGCCAAAGCCGCCGTGCTGAAAGTAATGCAGATCAGAGCCGCAGATACCGCCAAAGGCCACGCGGACACGCAGTTGCCGCGGCCCTACAGGTTCTACGGCCTGCGAGTCAAAACGCAGGTCCAGGGGGGCATGGCAAACGATGGCGCGCATGGGTTTTCCAATTAAAGCGTGGCAGTCACGCCGCCGTCTACATAGAGGACGTGGCCGTTGACAAAATTAGAAGCGTCGCTGGCCAGAAAAACCACAGCGCCACCCAGCTCGGCGACCTCGCCCCAGCGCCGGCTGGGCGTACGGCCTGTGAGCCAGGCACTGAAGGTTTCGTCGTTGACCAGCTTTTCGGTCAGCTCGGTCTTGAAATAACCAGGCCCAAGGCCGTTGACCTGTAGCCCATGCGGACCCCAGTCAATCGCCATGCCTTTGGTGAGCATTTTTACAGCGCCTTTGCTGGCCATATAGGGCGCGATATTGGGCCGCCCCATCTCACTTTGAACAGAACAGATATTGATGATCTTGCCGCGCTTGCGGGCAATCATCCTGCGGGCCACCGCCTGGCCCATCAGGAAAACGCTGTCAACATTGGTACGCATGATGCGGTGCCAGTCCCCTACGGCAAATTCGTCGAGCGGCCCGCGCAACTGCATGCCAGCGTTGTTGACCAGTATCTCAATCGGACCTATTGATGATTCAATGTCTTCGACGGCTGCCTGCACCGCAGCGGCCTGCGTCACATCAAAATCACGCGCATGCACAGACAGGCCTTCAGCACGCAGCAGATCAGCCGCCTCGGCGAGCTTTGCACTGTTGCGGCCATTGATCACCACCGTCGCGCCGGCTTCACCCAGCGCGCGTGCCAGCGCAAAACCAATACCTGCTGATGAGCCGGTTACCAGCGCCAGCCGGCCATCCAGCCTAAAAGAATTAGCAGCCATGAGCGTCTACCCGAGTCGGCTGCCAGTGGCATCGTCAAACAGGTGTGCCTTGCCGGGTGCAATCTCAAGGTGGATGGTTTCGTCAGGCCGGGCGTTGGTTCGCCCGTGCATAACCACAATCATGCGCGTGTTACCGACCTCAAGCAGCAGTTCGGTTTCGGCGCCGGTGGGTTCGACCACAATCACTTTTGCCGGAATACCCTTGCCTGTAGAAGACACTGTGATGTCAGTGGGCCGCACACCATAGGCGACTGCATGACCGTCTAGAGCCTGTGCAAGGCTGACGACAGGCCAGCTATGGCCCTGCGCTTCAACCCAGCTGCGGCCGTCGGCGATACGCAGTACGCCTTTGATGACGTTCATCGAAGGTGAGCCTATAAACTGCGCAACAAATAAATTTCCGGGATGGTCGAACAGTTCCAGCGGCGTGCCGATCTGCTCGATGATGCCGTCGTGCATCACGACGATGCGGTCAGCCATGGTCATGGCCTCGATCTGGTCGTGTGTCACGTAAACCGTTGTTGTCTTCAGCCGCTGGTGCAGCGCCTTGATTTCAGCGCGCATGGCCACACGAAGTTTGGCATCCAGGTTGGACAAGGGCTCGTCAAAGAGAAACACCTTCGGGTCACGCACAATGGCGCGCCCCATGGCCACCCGCTGACGCTGGCCCCCGGAGAGTTCCCGCGGAAAGCGGTCGAGCAAAGGGTCGAGATTCAAGATGCGCGCAGCGTCTCCGACCCGCTGGTTAGTGAGCGTCGCATCAGCCTTGCGCAGCTTCAGGCTGAAAGCCATGTTGTCGCGCACCGTCATGTGCGGGTAAAGCGCATAACTCTGGAAAACCATGGCAATGTCACGGTCCTTGGAGTCCAGGTCATTGATGAGCTTGCCGTCGATGGCGATCTCGCCACCGGTGATTTCTTCCAGGCCGGCCAGCATGCGCAGCAAGGTTGATTTACCGCAACCGGAAGGGCCCACCAGCACCACAAACTCGCCGTCTGCGATGTCGAAACTGATACTGTGGATGATCTTGACCTTGCCGAAAGACTTTTCGATCTTCTTGAATGAAACGGATGCCATGTTTATTTTCTCGTTAGTTTCCGACCACAGACGGCGCCGGGCCGCCCCAAGCCGGCTGAGCCCCCTTGGGGGGCAGTGCAGTACACGAAGTGACAAGCGTGGGGGCCATATTTCTAGCTCTTGACAGCGCCCGCCGTTAGGCCGGACACCATGTATCGTTTGAATGCGTAGTAAATAGCGGCTGGTGGCAGCGCATAAATAAGGCCGGTGGCCATCAGCAACTCCCATGGCGAATCGTCTGCCGCCAAGAAGTTGCCCAACGCTACTGCTAGCGTCACGCTGGTGTCCTTGGACAGCAGCAAAAACGCATAAAGGTACTCGTTCCAGGCCAGCAGCAACGCGTAGGTTCCGACGGCTACCAGCGAAGGCACCATGAGCGGCAGGTAGACGAGGCGAAACAGCTGCAGCGCGGAGGCGCCGTCCATCCGGGCTGCTTCATCAAGCTCCCACGGCAGTTTGTCGGAAGCCTGCTTGAGCACCCAGATACAGTACGGTGAAGCGATCGTCACCATCGCAAGAATCAGTGATATCTGATGATTGAGCAGGCCGTAGTTGCCCATGGTCTTGTACATCGGCACCGCCAGGAAAGCCGCCGGGATAAAATAGGTAAACAGCGCCAGGTTCATCACCGTACGGCCGCCGCGCACCTTGAGACGGCTGATGGCAAAGGCGGCACAAGTGGAAATAAAGAGTGTCAGGGCGCCAACCGAGACGGCGATGATGAAGGAGTTACCCAGTTGCTCCCAGAAGTGGTCAAGGTAAAAATGCTTTTGCTCGAAAACAAATTCAAAGTTTCGCCAGGTCGGATCCTTGGGCCACAGCCGACCCGACGTCGCCTGGTCCCTGGCCGAAATCGAGAATAAAAACATGTGATAAATCGGGATGATGGTCCAGAGGAACACCGGGATGCCGATCAGCAGCAGTTTGGCTTCGGCTGTAACGATCTTCAATGCGGATCGGCTCATTTGGACAACCTCTTCATCATGAAATACACCAGCGGTAGCACCAGCGGCAGGGCAACCACAATGGAAGCCAACGACAGGTCGACCTGGTCCAGCCGGAGGTAACGAATGCCTAGCGTGGCCAGCACATGGGTCAGGTCGGCGGGGCCACCGCCCGTCAGCAAGTAGACGCTGTTGAAATCACCCAGCGTCCAGATCATCGACAGGATGGTGGAGGTCAGGTAGAGCGAGCGCATCGATGGCCAAGTGATGAAGCAGAACTTTTGCCACATCGAAGCACCATCGACTGAAGCCGCTTCGTACTGTTCTGCAGGAATAACCATGCGGCCGGCCAGCAGGATCAGCGTCCAGAAAGGTAGCGATTTCCAGATGTGGGCAAGCATCGATAACGACAGCGCCAGGGTCGGGTCGTTCAGCCAGTTGGGTCCGTCCAGACCGGTCAGCCGGTAAATCAGCGCGTTGACGACGCCCCACTCCGGGTTGAGCATGAAGCGCATCGACAAAATGGTCGGGATGGACGGCACAGCCCAGGGCAGGATGAAAATTACCGAGAGAATCTTTACCCACCAGCGGGTGCTGAGGAAGAAACCGGACAAGCCCAGCGCCAGCATCATCTTGATGTTGACCGAAACGACGACAAACACGATGGTGTTGATCACCGTGCGAAAGAAAATGGGATCGGCAAAAAGCCGCTCGTAACTCGCCGGATGGCGCGCCAGCCACAGGCCGTAGCCCACCGGATAGATCACAAATACAACGAATATCAGCAAGTAAGGAACCACCAGCACCAGGCCCCACTTCTGCCACGAGGTCATGGCCTTGCGGACAGGCTTGATGGACGCGCCGACGTGATCGATGGCAACAGTGTTCATGAGATTGGGAGTTGCGCGCTACCAGCCCCAAGCACGGGGCGGCAGCGCGACAAGCCTTTCAGTTAGCTAATGATCAGTTCCCGGCTACGGTTTTGATACGGGCGATCATTTCGTCAACAGCCTTGTCAACCGGTATCTTCTCGTTAATGACGCGGTTGGCAGCCTTGGCCCAAACGTTCTCATTGTTGAGGATGGTGAACTTGTAGTTTTTGGCAAACTCAAAGCTGACGGTTCCGTTGGCATACTGGTTGTAAACCGACTGGCGGTGCGAGTCAGCCTTCCAGAAAGGACGTTCTTGCGCAGCCTTCATCACCGGGAACCACCGGCCAAGCGAGCCTTCAACATAAGGTGTCAGGTTTTCTTCCTGCATGAGAAAAGCTACAAACTCCTTTGCGCGGACCTTGTTTTTCGCCTGGTTAAAAACCACGCCGGTCTTCACGGCTGTGCGGTAGACCATCTTGCCGCCGTCCGGCTTGGATGGAAAGCCGGCCGTACGGATGCGCTCGGTGTAGTTCTTCTTCGCGACCTCACGCTCCTCGGGCTTCAGAGCTGTGTTGTTCGAATCATCGAGCCATTTCGCGGCAATGGAGATCGTCGCGTTGTGGGTCATCACCGTCGTCTTGTTATGGAAGGCAACGTTGTTGTCCGGGTCTTTCCAACTGGTAGACGACGGTGGCGAGCAGCCCTTTGTGTAGGGCGCGACATAGTCCGTCAAAGCGCCAATCAGACCTGTACGCACGCTCGGATCATCGACCAGCAATTTGCCACTGTCGTTGACCAGCTTCACGTTGTAGGCATCCATAAAAGTCAGGAACGAGTAAAACGAATCACTCGAATCCACGCCCAGCGGCTGCCCGATACCGAAGGTGCGCGCGCCCGTCTTCTGGCGACTGGCAGGCTGCACCTTGTCGCACCAGAACGACCAGTAGCTCTTCCAGTCTTTCGGAATGTCGGACTCTTTGAAGCCGGCATCGTTGAGCATGTCGATCCAATACTCGATGTGCATCGTCTGCTGCTTGATCGGGAAGGCGTAGTAGGCCCGCGTCTTGTTGGCATCGTTGTACAGGAAGGTGGTTTCAACGGTGTTAGGCGCAAAGCGCGCGCGTATCGGGTTGATCACGCTGCTGATGTCCTCCAGCTTGCCGTCAAAAGCCCATTTACCCGTTACCTGGAAGTCATACACGTCGGCATAGGCCACGTCAGGCGGGTTACCTGAATCAAGCGCTGCAACAGTCTTGGGAATCATGTCCTGCACGGGGTACTGGGAAAGCTCGATCTTCACACCCTTGTGCTTTTCCTCGTACTTTTTGATGGCTGCAAACAGCGCATCGTCCTCGGCTTTGTAGAAGCCCTTCACCCACCAGACGGTGAGTTTTTCCTGGGCTGCGACCTGCCCCGCAGTGACCAGCCCGGCCGCGAACATCGCGGTGGCAAGAATTGTCTTGAGCTTCATTTTGTTTTGTCTCCTGTAATGGTTAATTTATGCAACTACCGAATCCGCCATCCTCAATTGCCAACGAAAACTGCCCAATAAAATTGAGACTAATTGCTATCATATGATGTTCGAAAGTTCTGGTTTCTATGGACAACCCCAACGTTTTCAGCTGCACTCCGGCACCGGGCTGATGGGCGGTTGCCCAGAAAAGTGAGCCTGCAGGTTGGCCACCGCGAGGTCAGCCATGGCCTGGCGCGTCTGCGCGGTTGCGCTGCCCATGTGCGGCGCCAGAACCACGTTGTCGAGCTTGAACAGGGCTTCCAGGGGATACGGTTCTTTTTCAAAGACATCGAGGCCCGCGCCGGCAATCACCCCTTTTTGAAGGGCATCGACCAGGGCCGCTTCGTCCACAACCGAACCCCGAGCCACATTGATCAGGTAACCCTGTGGGCCAAGTGCCTGGAGCACGTCGGCATTAATCATGTGGAATGTGCCTGCGCCACCGGGCGTGATGACCACCAGAAAATCTACAGCGGCAGCAAGCGCCTTGGCGTCAGGATAAAAAGAATAAGGCAAGTCTGCTTTGGCGCTGCGTGCCGTGTAAGCGATAGACATGCCGAACGCGACCGCACGATCTGCGATGGCCTGTCCAATACGCCCCAGACCGACAATGCCAAGCCGCGCACCAGACATCTTGCGGGCTAGCGGCATGGCCCCCTCTGAGCCCCAGCGGCCAGTGCGTACATATTGATCAGCCTGCGGAATACGCCGCGCCACGGACAGCATCAGCCCCAGGGCCAAGTCGGCCACCTCATCATTGAGCACGTTGGGCGTGTGCGTCACCATGATGCCGCGCTTCAGGGCCATTGCAACGTCAACGCCGTCGTAGCCCACACCCATGATGGACACCATCTCCAGTGCAGGAAGCTGGCCCATCAGGGCTGCAGACACCGTTGACTCACCACCACCCGCGACGCCGCGTATCAGCGGCGCAACCTTTGCAAATGCTTCTGGGTCGGTTTCCTGCAAACGTTCATGGACGATGAATGCGTCCTTGAGCGGCTCCAGGAAAAGTGGCGGCGGCTTTGAAACAACAAGAATATGCGGACGGGACAAGGCTGATCTCCTGCATGGGGGGTTGCGCAGCTGGTAACGGCTGCTCATGGTTATTACTGAGGATTTGCGCGCAATGGTATGACGATAATACGTTTACACATTCAGGACTTTCCCTTATGACCACACCCAAAGCGCCCCGAAAAAAACCCGAAGAACTCCGCAGCCAGCAATGGTTTGGCCGCCAGGATCGCGACGGCTTTGCCTACCGCAGCTGGGTCAAGGGCAAAGGCGTGCCGCACGACCAGTTTGACGGCCGACCGGTCATCGGCATTTGCAACACCTTCAGTGAACTGACGCCTTGCAACAGTCACTTTCGTACGCTTGCAGAACAAGTCAAGATCGGCGTGTACGAGGCTGGCGGCTTTCCGCTGGAGTTTCCGGTGATGTCGCTGGGCGAAACCCTTTTGCGCCCGACGGCCATGCTGTACCGTAACCTGGCCAGCATGGACGTGGAAGAAAGCATCCGTGGCAATCCGATTGACGGCGTAGTGCTGCTGATGGGCTGCGACAAGACCACGCCGTCGCTGGTCATGGGTGCATCAAGCGTTGACATACCCACAGTTGGCGTGAGCGGTGGCCCGATGCTCAGCGGCAAATGGCGCGGCCAGGAGCTTGGCTCGGGCACGGGCGTTTGGAGCATGAGCGAGCAGGTGCGCGCTGGCACGCTCAAGCTGGCTGATTTTTTTGAGGCCGAAAGCTGCATGCACCGCAGCCACGGCCATTGCATG
>JANYFF010000153.1 GCA_025362825.1 Polaromonas sp.
CCGCCTTGCCGCAAATGCGCCAGGAATCATCCACACTGGGCCGAGAGGTCAAGCTGATTCGCGCCTACCTTGAACTGTTGAAACTGCGCATTGAAGACCGCCTTGAGTTCGACATCAAGGTACCGCAACACCTTGAATCAGCCGTGTTCCCGCCCATTGGCCGGAACGCACCAGGGTCCGGGCACAGTCTGCCAGCACGACGCGGGTGGCCAGCGCGGCGGGTGAGAGCTCGTCGTCTGACAGGCTGCAAAGGGCATTGCTGCGGTGAACCTGGGCATCCGTGATTTCAGCCCACTGCAGGCACTGCGCCGCGTTTTGTACCCGCCCCAGTGCGGCCCAGGGCTGTACCGTTGCGCTCAGCCCGGCGCAGACGGCATCCATCAGCATGGTCAAAGAATCCACCTCGGCCACCAGCTCGGGTTTGAAACCGACCCGGGCAAAGGCTGTGTCCAACGTGCTGCGAAGGCCGTGCGCGCCGGTCGGCAGAATCAGCGCAACGCCTTCGAGCTGCGCCATGGTGGTGGACGCCGCAGCGTCGGCCTCACCGGCCCGTCGCGGACGCATCAGGTAGAGCTTTTCTTCCAGCAGCGGCATCACGCTCCAGCGGCGGGCATCGCCGGTGTCAAACAGCACGGCCAGGTCCAGCTGACGCGCATTGAGCATGCTGGTCAGGTGGCCGGACATGCTTTCGACCAGGTGCAGCCGCACATCGGGGTAGCGCTCGCGCATGGCCCGCATCAGCGGCACGCCCAGCACCGCCGCCGTGGTAGACGCCAGCCCAACGCTGACGGTGCCGCTCAGGCGCGACTGCTGGGCGGCGCGCACGGCCTGCTCGGCATGCCGCAGCGTGAGTTGTGCCTCCCGGAAAAACGCTAGGCCTGCCTCGGTCGGCACCACGCCCTTGCTATTGCGTTGCAACAGCCGGGTGGCCAGCTCGCCTTCCAGCCGGCTGATTTGCTGGCTCAGTGCCGATTGGACGAGGTCTAGGTCGAGCGCAGCCCGGCTCATGCTGCCGAGCTCGACGACGCGGACGAAATACCGGAGTTGTCGTAGTTCCATTGCAGATGTCAAAAACGTGGGTGGGTCACGGCTGGGATAATCGCACACCTATGGACAAGCAACAGGGCAAACAGCGGATCGTGGTCGGTTTGAGCGGAGGCGTGGACTCTGCCGTCACGGCCTACCTGCTCAAACAGCAGGGCCATGAGGTCATTGGCATCTTCATGAAAAACTGGGAGGGCGACGACGATGACGAGTTTTGCTCGTCCAACATCGACTTTGTGGATGCAGCGGCGGTTGCCGACGTGCTGGGCATAGAGATTGAACACGTCAACTTTGCAGCCGACTACAAGGACCGGGTGTTTGCCGAGTTTCTACGCGAATACCAGGCCGGTCGCACGCCCAACCCCGACATCCTGTGCAATGCCGAGATCAAGTTCAAGGCCTTTCTGGACCACGCCATGCGCCTGGGTGCAGAAAAAATCGCGACTGGCCACTACACCAGGGTTCGCCACAACGAAACCACAGGTTTGCATGAGCTGCTCAAAGGGCTGGACCCGGCCAAGGACCAGAGCTATTTTTTGCACCGGCTCAATCAGGCGCAGCTTTCAAAAACGCTGTTCCCGGTCGGTGAGCTGAAAAAGACCGAAGTACGGCGCATTGCCGACGAGATTGGCCTGCCCAACGCAAAGAAAAAAGACTCGACCGGCATCTGCTTTATTGGCGAAAGGCCGTTCCGGGATTTCCTCAACCGCTACATCGCCAAAGAGCCGGGGCCGATCAAAAACGACAAGGGCCGGGTGCTGGGCGAGCATGTCGGCCTGAGCTTTTACACGCTGGGCCAGCGCCAGGGCCTGGGAATTGGCGGCGTCAAGGCCAGGGGCGCAGACCTGAAAGCTGCGCAGGCGCGTGGCCAACGCGGCGTCGGCGAGCACGAGCCCTGGTTTGTCGCCCGCAAGGACATGGACAGCAACACGCTGTGGGTGGTGCAGGGTCACGACCACCCGTGGCTGCAGTCAACGGCATTAACGGCGCAGGATTGCAGCTGGGTGGCAGGCGATGCACCTGAAGCAGGTGGCCTGGCAGCCAAAACGCGCTACCGCCAGCTTGACGCCGCCTGCGAACTGCTGGCAGCCGGGCCAGCCAGCTGCGAGCTGGCTTTTGGCGATGCGCAATGGGCCGTGACGCCGGGCCAGTCGGCCGTGCTGTACCGGGGCGAGGTTT
>JANYFF010000181.1 GCA_025362825.1 Polaromonas sp.
CGATGCCGACCTGATTATTTGCCGCGCCGGGGCAAGCACCGTGACCGAGATTGCGGCCGTCGGTGCAGCAGCGCTTTTCGTGCCTTTTCCGGCAGCTGTCGATGACCACCAGACCTCCAATGCCAGATTTCTGGTGGCGGAGGGAGGCGGCTGGATGGAGCAGCAGCGTGACCTCAACCCTGAAAAATTGGTAGCCTTGCTGCAAAAAACAGAGCGCTCTGCCCTTCTGAAATATGCGCTACAGGCAAAAACGATGCAAAAAACAGAAGCAACAGCACGCATGGTGGCTGCCTGCGAGGAGCTTGCGGCATGAAGCACGCGATCAAGAATATTCACTTTATTGGCCTGGGCGGTTCCGGCATGTCGGGTATTGCTGAAGTACTGCACAACCTCGGTTATGTAATTTCAGGCTCCGATCTGTCGGACAGCGCCACGCTGCGTCGCCTGGCGGGCATCGGCATCAAGACCTTTGTGGGGCACGCAGCAGAAAACCTGGCAAGTGTTGATGCCGTGGTCACCTCTACAGCCGTGCAGGCGAATAACCCCGAGGTACTGGCGGCCCGCGAAAAGCGCATTCCGGTCGTGCCGCGTGCGCTGATGCTGGCGGAGTTGATGCGGCTCAAGCAGGGCATTGCGATTGCCGGTACCCACGGCAAAACCACGACCACCAGCCTGGTGGCGAGCATCCTGGCCGAGGGTGGCCTGGACCCCACCTTCGTCATCGGCGGTCGGCTGAACAGCGCCGGTGCCAATGCCAAACTCGGGTCTGGTGACTACATTGTTGTCGAAGCGGATGAGTCCGATGCGTCGTTCCTGAACCTGTTGCCCGTGATGGCCGTGGTCACCAACATCGATGCCGACCATATGGAAACCTATGGCCACGATTTCGGTAACCTGAAAAAAGCGTTCGTCGATTTCCTGCACCGCATGCCTTTTTACGGTACGGCGATCCTGTGCACCGACGATCCGGCCGTGCGTGAAATCGTGCCGCAGGTTTCCTGCCCCATCACCAGCTACGGTTTTGGCGAAGATGCACAGGTTCGCGCAATCAATGTGCGGCCTGTCGGTGCGCAAATGCATTTCACGGCGTTGCGGCGCAACGGCGTGACATTGCCCGACCTTGAGGTTGTGCTCAACCTTGCCGGTGAACACAACGTCCTGAATGCGCTGTCCGCCATCGCGGTTGCGGTCGAGCTGAATGTACCGGATGCCGCGGTGCAAAAGGCGCTCGCCGAATTCAAGGGCGTGGGGCGGCGGTTCCAGAGTTACGGTGATTTACCCGCAAAAGGCGAGGGCCACTTCACAATGATCGAAGACTACGGCCACCACCCGGTCGAGATGGCTGCCACTCTAGCTGCCGCGCGGGGCGCTTTTCCCGGCAGGCGCCTGGTGCTTGCATTTCAGCCCCATCGCTACACCCGTACGCGTGACTGCTTTGAGGATTTCGTCAAGGTCATCGGTCATGCTGATTCCGTATTGCTGTCCGAGGTTTATGCGGCCGGAGAAGAGCCCATCGTTGCAGCTGATGGCCGTGCGCTCACCCGCGCGCTACGGATATCGGGCAAGGTGGAGCCTGTCTTTGTGGACGAGATTGAGGCCATGCCGCAAGCCATCATCGACAACGCACGCGGGGGGGACGTGGTGCTGTGCATGGGCGCGGGCTCGATCGGATTGGTACCGCAAAAATTAGTCGATATGCTACGAATAGAAGAGCAAGCTTTGCCCGAAGGACGAGGGCTATGAGCCATAGCGACATGAATTTCGGAAAAGTTGCCGTGCTTATGGGCGGTGCGTCTGCCGAGCGGGAAATCTCACTGCTGTCAGGCAATGGTGTACTGCGTGCGCTGGTTTCAAAAGGGGTGGACGCCCACGCATTTGATCCGGCAGAGCGCGACATTGGTGAGCTCAGGAAAGACGGCTTCACACGCTGCTTCATCGCATTGCATGGCCGCTTTGGGGAGGACGGTACGGTTCAGGGCGCACTTGAGCTTCTGGGCATTCCCTACACCGGCTCTGGCGTCATGGCATCCAGCATGGCGATTGACAAGGTCATGACCAAGCGGGTTCTGCTGTCTGAAGGCCTGCCAACGCCCAGGTATGTGCTGCTGAGGCGCGGTGCCTACAGCGAGGCAGACGTGCTGGCGGTGCCTGCTGCGCTGGGGCTGCCGCTGATCGTCAAGCCGGCGCGTGAGGGTTCTTCCATTGGCTTGACCAAAGTCACCGACGTTGCCGGGATGCCTGATGCGGTGGCTCGTGCAGCCTTGCTGGATGCCGACATATTGTGTGAGCAGTTTGTCAGTGGTGACGAAGTGACCTGCCCGGTGCTGGGCAGTGGTGCCAGTGCGGTTGCATTGCCCGTGATTCGTATCGTCGCGCCGGATGGCAACTACGACTACCAGAACAAATACTTTACCGACACTACCCAGTACATCGTTCCCTGCGGGCTGCCCGACGGAGAAGAGGCCGCCATTCAGCAACTGGTGCTCTGTGCCTATCGCACGCTCAACTGCCGTGGCTGGGCGCGTGCCGATGTGATGATTGACAGGGCCACGCGTGCGCCTTTCATTCTTGAAATCAACACCTCGCCCGGCATGACGGGGCATTCGCTGGTGCCCATGTCTGGTCTGGCAGCGGGCTTGTCCTATGAAGAGCTGTGCCTTGAGATCCTGAAAACAGCTGCGCTGGATCACCAGCGGCCTGATGCGGGTGTTGGCGCAGGCCGGGCGGGAGCTTCCACTTGAAAAAAATGCCGCAGCAACCAGCAGCACTGCCGCCAGATGTCAGGGTGATGAACGCCTTGTCGCTGGCCTTTGGCGTGGTATTTGTGCTGATGGTGTTGGTCCTGGGTGTCGCCTGGCTGATGCGTCAGCCGTTGTTTGGCCTGAGCGCCATCAGCGTGCAGGGCGACGTGACGCATAACAACGCGGTCACTTTTCGGGCCAATGTTGCGCCACGCCTTACCGGCAACTTTTTCACAGTGGATTTGGGGCGTACGCGGGCTGTGTTTGAGTCGGTGCCATGGGTGCGCAAAGCCGTTGTGCAACGCCAGTTCCCGAATCGGCTGAAGGTCGTGCTACAGGAGCACCAGGCGATTGCGTATTGGGGCGGTGATGGCGACTCGCGCCTGGTCAACAGTTTTGGCGAAGTCTTCGAGGCCAACCAAGGCGAGGTTGAGTCGGAAGAACTGCCCCAGCTTAGCGGCCCCGCCGGCCAGGCCAGCCTGGTGCTGCAGGCCTACCAGATGCTGTCGCCGCTATTTGAAAAACTTGACGCAGTGCTTGAACGGCTGGAACTCACCGGACAGGGCAGCTGGCGCGCAAAGCTGGACAGCGGCGCCGTGGTGGAGCTGGGACAGGGATCGCTTGACGACATACAGGTTCGGGCCAAACGCTTTATTTCCACGTTGACCCAGGTTTCATCAAGGTACGGCAGGGATGTTGAATCAGCTGACTTGCGCTATGGCAACGGATACGCGCTCCGCTTAAGAGGTGTCACAACGGTAGGTGCCGGTGACAAAGAGGACAAGAAAGTTAAAAGGTAACGATATGGCCAAAGAATACAAAGATCTGGTGGTAGGACTGGACATAGGAACCAGCAAGGTCATGGTCGTGGTTGCCGAGGTTATGCCTGGTGGCGAGCTCAAGCTTGCGGGGCTCGGCATTGCGGCGAGCAATGGACTCAAACGCGGCGTAGTGGTCAATATAGACGCCACAGTACAAAGCATCCAGCAGGCACTCAAGGAGGCCGAGCTGATGGCCGACTGCAAGATATCGCGTGTCTACACGGGTATCACAGGCAGCCACATTCGCGGCATCAACTCCAGCGGCATGGTGGCTGTCAAGGACAAGGAAGTCACGCAGGCCGATGTGGCCCGCGTGATCGAAACCGCCAAGGCCATCAACATATCGACAGATCAGCGGCTGCTGCTGGTCGAGCCTCAGGAGTTCGTGATCGACGGGCAGGACGTACGCGAACCGATCGGCATGAGCGGTATCCGGCTGGAGGCCAAGGTCCATATTGTTACGGGTGCGCAAAGCGCCGCCGAAAACATCATCAAGTGCGTGCGGAGATGCGGTTTGGAAGTCGACCAGCTAATGCTCAATCCACTGGCCTCCAGTCTTGCTGTGCTGACGCAGGACGAGCAGGAGCTGGGCGTGGCGCTGGTCGATATCGGCGCAGGCACGACAGACGACGCCATCTTCACCGGCGGTGCGATTCGCCACACGGCGGTGATCCCCATCGCTGGCGACCTGATCACCAGCGACATCGCCATGGCCTTGCGCACTCCGACCAAGGATGCCGAAGACATCAAGGTTTCCAACGGTTTTGCCAAACAGTTGCTGGCCAATCCTGATGCGCAGGTCGAGGTGCCTGGTCTCGGTGACCGCTCGCCGCGCATGCTGAGCCAGCAGGCTTTGGCTGGCGTGATCGAGCCGCGCATTGAAGAAATTTTCTCGCTGGTTCAGCAGGTCATCCGTGAGTCGGGCTACGAAGAGGTCCTGTCGTCCGGCATTGTGATCACCGGCGGCAGTGCCGTCATGCCGGGCATGGTTGAATTGGGTGAAGACATTTTCCTCAAGCCGGTACGCCGCGGCATACCGCGCTACAACAGCGCCCTGTCGGACATGGTCGCGCAGGCCCGTGCCGCAACCGTCATGGGCCTGCTCGAAGAGGCCCGTATGGCCCGCATGCGCGGCTACAAGGTGGCGCAAAAAGCCGGCAGCGTACACAACGCCTTCGGTCGCGTCAAAGACTGGTTTGTAGGCAACTTTTGATGGGGGATCGCATGAAACACCTTTCTGCCTTTATCCGCGCCACCCCCAAATGCACGCGATGTACGCGAGCCGGAGGAGCTGATCCTCCTTCATGAAAATTCACTACAAAAATTTCAAAAAACAAATTTTAGGCAACTGCAAATTTACTGAAACGGAGGCTCCCAATGAGCATCGAAATGATTGAAATCGAAGAGTTCAACCAGGGCACGCAGATCAAGGTGATCGGTGTTGGCGGTGGCGGCGGCAACGCCGTTGACCACATGATTGACTGCGGCGTCCAGGGTGTCGAGTTCATCTGCGCCAACACCGATGCGCAGGCGCTCGGGCGCGGCAATGCGCACAAGACCATACAGCTCGGGGCCAGCGGCCTGGGTGCTGGTAGCAAGCCCGACAAGGGCCGTGATGCCGCAGAGCTGGCCGTCGATGACATCCGCAATGCCATCGCAGGTGCGCACATGCTGTTCATCACCGCGGGCATGGGCGGCGGCACGGGCACAGGCGCTGCGCCAGTCATCGCCCGCATTGCCAAGGAGATGGGCATTTTGACGGTCGGTGTGGTGACCAAGCCATTCGAATTCGAAGGTGGCCGCCGCATGACCAATGCCGATCTGGGCCTGGCCGAACTCGAAGCCAACGTGGACTCGCTGATCGTTGTCCTCAACGAAAAGCTTCTTGAAGTGCTGGGCGACGAAGTCACGCAGGATGAAGCTTTCGCACACGCCAACGATGTCCTGAAAAACGCCGTTGGCGGCATTGCGGAAATTATCAATGTCCCCGGCCACGTGAACGTCGACTTTGAAGACGTGCGTACCGTGATGGGCGAGCCCGGCAAGGCCATGATGGGCACGGCCAAGGCCAATGGACCTGACCGTGCGCGTATCGCTGCAGAGCAAGCCGTGGCGTGCCCCTTGCTGGAAGGCATAGACCTGTCAGGTGCCAAGGGCGTGCTGGTGCTGATCTCGGCGGCAAAAGGCTCGCTCAAGCTGAGCGAGTCAAAGCTGGCCATGAACACCATCCGGGCCTACGCATCACCAGACGCGCATGTGATCTACGGTACGGCCTATGACGACGAGCTGGGTGAAGACATCCGCGTGACTGTGGTCGCCACCGGCCTGAGCCGCCAGGGTGCCCGCCGCCACGCGCCGCCGCTGCAAGTGCTGCGCACGGGTACAGACAATGTGCCGTTCAACGTGCCGACGCTAAATTCTGTGGCCAGCATGGGCGGTATGGGCGGGTCGTCACAGCCGTCCATGGG
>JANYFF010000190.1 GCA_025362825.1 Polaromonas sp.
CCGATTTTGGAGTCAATCGCAGCCTGCAATTCAGCCAGTGAATCACAAAACACATAGGGACTGGTCGGTAAGCTCAATGTTTCGGCGGCCAGGCGGCGTATGCCTTCGCGGTCCATGGTCAGGCGCGCCGCACGAGCCGTAGGAATGACACGCACGGTGCCGGCGGCCTCCAGCTCTTCCAGCATCGCCGTGGCAATGGCTTCGATTTCGGGTACCACCAGATCCGGCTTTTCTTTTTCAATCAGGGCCTTGAGCTGCGCCGGATCGCTCATGGTAATGGTGCGTGCGTGGTGGGCTAACTGCTGGCCAGGCGCGTTGTCATAACGGTCAACCGCGATGGTTTCAACACCCAGGCGCTGCAGCGCGATCAGCACTTCCTTGCCGAGCTCGCCGGAGCCGAGCAGCATGACTTTGGTTGCGTGGGGGGTCAGGGGGGTGCCGAAGATCGTCATAGTGATGTTGTGGTGCGTAAAAAGTAAGCACGCCGCAATGGCGCCAGACCGGACACTTTACTTCAACAGCACCGGCGTAAACGCCAGCTCCGCCGACTTGGATAACATGGGCAGCATGAGCCCTTCCCTTCTAAGCATCAGCGGATTGACCAAACGCTACGGCAAGACAACAGTTGTTGATGATCTGTCCTTTAATATCGCACCCGGAGAATGCCTGGGCGTGATAGGTCCGAATGGCGCGGGCAAGACGACCACCATCCGCATGTGCCTGGGCCTGACGGCGCCTGATGCGGGTGAAATCAATTTCTTTGCCGGCAATGGCACGCCACTGCGCATGCCGCAGGACGCGCTCGCCATCAAGGAGAACCTGGGCATCGTCAGCCAGTTTGACAGCCTGGACCCAGACTTTTCATGCGCAGAAAACCTGCTGGTCTTTGGCCGCTACTTTGGCCTGAAGGATTCGGTCATACGCGAGCGCATCCCCAAACTGCTGGAATTTGCGGCATTGACGCACAAGGCAGACGCCAAACTGAGTGAGCTTTCGGGCGGCATGAAGCGCAGGCTCAGTCTGGCTCGCGCACTGGTCAATGACCCCCAGCTGTTATTGCTTGACGAGCCCACAACCGGGCTGGACCCGCAGGCCCGCCACCTGATGTGGGAGCGCCTGCAGCGCTTGGTGCAACAGGGCAAATCAATTTTGCTGACGACACACTTCATGGACGAGGCCGAGCGCCTGTGCAACCGGCTGCTGGTGCTGGACCATGGCAAGAAAATGACCGAAGGCACGCCGCGGCAGCTGATCGCAGAAAACCTGGAACCTGACGTGGTCGAGGTCTATGGCACAGGTGCGCTGGCCCTGCTGGACTCGCCACTCAAGGCCATGGCGGCGCGCACCGAGGTGAGCGGCGAGACCGTCTTTTTCTACACGCAGGATTCCAAAAGCCTGCTGGCCGCGCTGACGGAGTACCCGCAATTGCGCACGCTGCATCGCCCCGCCAACCTTGAGGACCTGTTCCTTAAATTAACAGGCCGGCAAATCCGGGAGGACGCATGATGCCTTCAAGCCAAAACACCACGGCCTCACTGTTCAGGCCACCTCAGATCAGTTGGCGCTGGTGGCCGGTGTTCCGGCGCAACCTGCTGGTCTGGCGCAAGCTGGCCGTCCCCAGCCTGGTCGGCAATATTGCTGAGCCCCTGATCACGCTGGTGGCTTTTGGCTATGGGCTTGGTGCGCTGATAGGCCAGGTGCAACTGGGCGGCGTGGCGGTGCCCTACATCCTGTTTTTGGCCAGCGGTTCGATCTGCACCAGCGCGATGAACGCAGCTTCTTTTGAAGCCCTTTACTCGGCCTTTTCACGCATGCAGATACAGCGCACCTGGGACGGCATCATGAATGCGCCGGTACGGCTTGATGACGTGGTGTTTGCCGAAATGCTCTGGGCCACCTTCAAATCGCTGTTCACAGCGGCGGTCATCTTGCTGGTGATGCTGGCCCTGGGCATCAGCCACAGCCCCATGCTGCTGCTGGCACTGCCGCTGCTGGGATTGGTCGGCCTGACTTTTGCAAGCATTGCACTGATTTTCAACGCGCTCGCCAAGGGCTACGATTTTTTCACCTACTACTTCACGCTTTTCCTCACGCCCACCATGTTTTTGAGCGGTGTTTTCTTCCCGCGCGACCAGTTACCCGGCGTGATGCGGGTGATTTCAGACTGGCTTCCCCTAACCGCAGCGGTCGAGCTGATACGGCCGCTGTTCCTGGGCCAATGGCCAGTGCAAGGCCTGCAGCATCTGGCAATATTGATTTTTTATGCGGTTGCAGGCTTCTGGATAGCCCTGGCCCTGACACGCAAACGCTTTCGCAATTGAGTTCCGCCAGACATGCAAAAACTAGACAGCTCAAGCCTCGTTGCCCTCGCAAGGGCGCATACGCCCACCCCCTGCAAATGCGCCCTCGGCGCCTGCGCGGGCTGGGAAAGTTTTACCGAAGACCGCTGGCCCAAGGCTCAGATGACGCCGTTGGGCACCCTGCGCGACCCAGACGAATACAGTCCGACGCAGGATGAACACCACCCAGTAAGTACCCGCTACGGCTCGCCGGATGCACCCATCGCTGTCAACTTTTTCCCCTACAACGTCAGCGATGTTTTTGCCTGCAGCAGCTGTGACCGGGTGTTGTTGCGTTACACCGAATTTGGCGGCTACTACGTTGACCACCGCGTCAGGCAATGCCAGCCCGAGCTGGTGGTCTAGTTTGCGCTGGCCGGCACCGCAAAGCGCCCGGTCAATTCACCCAAACCCACTTCGGCCAGCACCTGCTGCAGCCGCTCCTGCGCTGCGAGGGTTTTGGTCGGGTTGGGTATGGCCGGTCGGCTGGCCAGGATAAGCTCGTTTTTCATCGAGTGTTCCCAGCCCACCAGCTCGGTCACCGTGACGCTGTAGCCGCTGGCCTCCAGTTGCAGGCAACGCAGTACGTTGGTGATCTGGCTACCGAACTCACGGGTGTGCAGCGGGTGACGCCACAGCTCGGCCAGCGGTGATTTATTCAGAGCGAGCGCACGGCTCTTTTTGAGCACGCCGGCAACCTCGGCCTGGCAGCAGGGCACCAGCACCATGTGCCGTGCCTGCTTGGCAAGGCCAAAGGCGATGGCATCATCGGTGGCGGTGTCGCAAGCGTGCAGGGCCGTGACGATATCGACAGTTGCTGGCAGGTCGGGCGATGTCGTGGCCTGCTGCACCGAGAGGTTCAAAAAGGACATGTGCTCAAACCCGAGCCGCGCCGCCAGGGTGCGCGATTTCTCCACCAGCTCGGCACGGGTCTCAATGCCGTAAATATGGCCCGCCACCGGCTGCCCGGCATGCGCCACATTAAAGAAAAGGTCATAAAGAATAAAACCAAGATAGGACTTGCCCGCGCCATGGTCTGCCAGCGTTGGGTTGGCGTTGTTTGCCGAGACTTCATTCAGCAGCGGCTCAATGAACTGGTACAGGTGATAAACCTGCTTGAGCTTGCGGCGCGTGTCCTGGTTGAGCTTGCCCTCGCGTGTCAGGATGTGCAGTTCCTTGAGCAATTCAACCGACTGGCCGGGCCGCAATTCTTCAATGACCTGATCCGCTTTCGGGGGTGCAGGCTGGCGGGTTGGCTTTGCAGGTTTGGACATGGTGACCGAGTTTACCGGCGACGCCCTGCTTTTGTTTCTTCAGGGGCATCAGGCAGATCCAAATATATATTGCACACAATTTAATTGCTGACTATAATTTAGTTATGCCACACAAAATTGACGTCATGCTGCAACTGGACAACCAGTTGTGCTTTGCGCTTTACTCCACATCGCTGGCGATGACCAAGGTTTATAAGCCCCACCTTGATGAGCTGGGCCTCACCTACCCGCAATACCTGGCCATGCTGGCTTTGTGGGAACGTGACGGCCTGATGGTTTCCGAGCTAGGTGAACGTCTTCACCTTGATTCGGGCACCCTCACCCCGCTGCTCAAGCGGCTTGAGACCTCGGGCCTCATCACACGTATTCGTGCGGTCGAAGATGAACGCCGCGTACACATTAGCCTGACAGCTGCGGGTCGCAAACTCAAGGCAAGGGCCGCCAGAATACCGGCTTGCATCTTGAGTGCCAGCCAGTGCTCGGTGAGCGAGCTGATCGATTTAACCCAGCAGGTACAGGCCTTGCGCCAGCGCCTGGCTGCCTGAATTTTTTTAGTCCAATCTCGGATCCACTCCATTTTTAACCCGCCCCAATTTCGGGGCATTTTCCAACGGAAGCACCATGACCACAGCACTCGAAAAAGTCCTCTACACAGCACACGCACACACCACTGGCGGCCGTGACGGCCACGCGAAATCAGACGACGGCCGCCTGGAAGTCAACCTGAGCTCACCCGGCACGTCCGGTACGGGCACCAACCCCGAGCAGCTGTTTGCTGCCGGCTACTCGGCCTGCTTCATCGGCGCCATGAAGGCTGTTGCCGGCATGAAGAAGATCACGATTCCTGATGGCCTGGCCATTGATGCCAGCGTTGACCTGGGCAAGATCCCGGCAGGCTACGGCATCGCCGCCCGCCTGAACATCACTCTGCCAGGCATGGACCGCGCTGAAGCACAGGCACTGATCGACGCCGCCCATCAGGTTTGCCCTTACTCGAACGCAACCCGCGGCAATATCGACGTGACGATCACCCTCAAGTAATCCTGACGGCATTAGCTGTCACCAAAGAGGCCCGCCTGTATTGAACAGGCGGGCCTCTTGCTTTATCGTCGCACCCATGACAACACAAGCCACCCAGCATGATTTTCTGGTCAACAAGGCCTCGCTGCCCAACGCCCGCTGGCGCAGTGCCGATGCAGCCCCACTGTCAACCGGCCAGGTCCGGCTGACGATTGCGTCGTTTGCGCTGACTGCCAACAACATCACTTATGCAGCGTTTGGCGATGCCATGAACTACTGGCAGTTCTTTCCGACCGGTGAGGCTGAATGGGGTTGTATTCCCGTCTGGGGCTTTGCAACGGTCAGCGAATCCCAATGCCCCAGGGTCGCTGTCGGCGAACAGTTTTACGGCTACTACCCCATGGCTAATCAGGTCGTGATGCAGCCGGTCAAGTCATCAGCCAGTGGCTTTTCTGACGGCGCTGAGCATCGCAGCAGCCTGCACCCGGTTTACAACAGCTACATGCGTTGCAGCAGCGACCCGCTGTACACGGTCACCACCGAAGATCTGCAGGCACTGCTCAGGCCGCTGTTCATCACATCCTTCCTGATTGATGACTTCCTGACCGACAACGACTGGTTTGGCGCGTGTGACAACGGCCAGCGCGGCGTGATGCTGCTGTCCAGCGCGTCCAGCAAAACGGCTTACGGCACGGCCTTCCAGATGGCACAGCGACCCGGTATTGAAGTGGTCGGTCTCACCTCCCCTGCCAACGTGGCTTTTTGCGAGAGCCTGGGCTGCTACAGCCGGGTGATGACTTACGCGCAGCTTGAGGAGCTGGCGGCAGACACCCCTTGCATTTACGTTGATTTTGCCGGCAACGGTGCCCTGCGCCAGCGCATCCATGGCCGGTTTTCACAGCTTAAATACAACTGCTCCATCGGCGGCACGCATGTGAATGAACTGGGCGCCAAAGGCTCGGCAAGAGAGCTGCCCGGTGTCCGGCCAGCGCTGTTTTTTGCGCCTGCGCAGATCAAAAAACGCTACGCCGACTGGACCCCTGAAGGCTTCGGAAAGCGCATGGTACAGGCCTGGGAAGCCTTTCTGCAGCAGGTCACCAGACCGCCGGCCCCGTGGCTGGCGGTGCAGCACGACCGGGGCCAGCAAGCGGTGGAAAAAATTTACCGCGAAGTCCTGGGTGGACACGGCGACGCGCGCACCGGGCACATCCTGTCGCCCTGAAAACAGATACGTCGCCGCCCAGTCCGCCAAATGCTATTTTTTATATAGCACTATGCGTAGTAAATACAGGGCTGCGGGCTCTTTTTACTCCCAAATCGGGCTTGGAGACGGTTTAAAGCTGCTCGAAGCTCGTGAAGGCCGACAATCGGGCATGACTGAACCCGACCGGCCCGCACAGGCCACCACCAACAAAGCCCGCCACGCCTACGAGCCCCTGACACCTGACGTCGTGCTGGACGCGCTGGCCAGCGTTGGCCTGACTGGCGATGGCCGCTTGATGGCGCTGTCGAGTTACGAAAACCGCGTCTACCAGATCCATCTTGAAAACAGCGTTGGCAAGGCCGCTGCCGCCGGTGAAGTCGTGGTTGCCAAGTTCTATCGCCCCGATCGCTGGAGCGACGAACAAATCATTGAAGAGCATGCCTTTGCCGCCGAGCTGATGGCGGCCGAAGTGCCGGTAGTCGGTGCGCTGGTGCTGCACGGCAAGACGCTGCACCATTTTGGCGGCTTCAGCTTTAGCGTGTCGCCCAGCCGCGGCGGCCGGCGGCCCGAGCTCGACAACTTTGAAGTGCTTGAGTGGATTGGCCGCTTCCTGGCGCGTATCCACACCGTCGGCAGCGCCCAGCCGTTTGCGCATCGCCCGGCCCTGAACCTCCAGACCTTCGGCCAGGCATCACACGACATTTTGCTGGCCGGCAACTACCTGCCGCTGGACATGGAGTCGCGCTGGCGCAAGGCCTTTGAAGAAGCGATGCAGACCGCGCAGGCAGTGTTTGAAAGCGTCGGCGACGTCAAGACCCTGCGGCTGCACGGCGACTGCCACCCCGGCAACATCTTGTGGACACCTGAAGGCCTGCCGGGCGCGGGTCCGCACTTCGTCGATCTGGACGATGCCCGCAGCGGCCCGGCGGTGCAGGATTTGTGGATGCTGTTGTCAGGCGACCGTGGCCAGTGCAACCGGCAACTGGGCGCGCTGGTCGATGGCTACGAAGAATTCCGTGAATTCGACCGGCGCGAGCTGGCCCTGATCGAGCCGCTACGCACGCTGCGTCTGGTGCATTACAGCGCCTGGCTGGCACAGCGCTGGCACGACCCGATCTTTCCGATCAACTTCCCGTGGTTTGGCTCCAGCGACTACTGGAAAGGCCAGGTCGACATGCTGGTAGAGCAGACCGAAGCGATGCAGGAAGCGCCGCTGGTTGCCTGATCCGCGACCAGCAGAGAAACTGGCTATTTGACTGGATTATTCAGGCTACCAATACCGTCGATTTCGACCCGTACCAAATCGCCGGACTTCAGGTATTTTGGCGGCTTGAAGCCGATGCCAACACCGACCGGCGTACCGGTAGCAATCACGTCACCCGGGTACAACGTGATGCCGGCCGAGAGGGTTTCGATCAGCGTGGGGATGTCAAAAATCAGGTCGGTGGTAGATGCGTCCTGGCGCAGCTCGCCGTTCACATAGCAACGCACGCGGGTCTTGGTGCCGTCGCACTCGTCGGCGCTGACCAGCCACGGGCCCATCGGGCAGAAGGTGTCAAACGACTTGCCCAGGTGCCACTGCTTGTGGCGGCTTTGCCAGTCGCGCGCCGTTACGTCGTTGATGATGGTGTAGCCCCACACGTGCGCCATGGCATCGGCGGCCTTGATGCCTTTGCCGCCACGCCCGATGATGACGGTTAACTCGGCTTCGTAGTCAATCGCGCTGGAAGCTGCAGGCATCTCGATGGTGTCGGTCGGGCCGACCACCGACTCTGGCACCTTGGTGAAATAAATCGGGCAATCAGGGATGTCTTCACCGGCCTTGGCACTGCTGTCAAAGCCGCTGCCGGCAAATTCACGGGCATGGGCAAAATAGTTTTTACCGACACAAAAAATATTACGACGGGCTTTTGGCAGGGGAGCCGTCACCTTCACGGCGGCCATCGCCACCGGAGCCAGCAAGGCAGGCAGCGGCTCGCCGCGCGCCAGCATTTCGATGATGGGGAGCGCGCCGAGTTCGCGCTGAGCCTGCGGCATGTCAAACGGCTGGATGTGCTGCAGATCGCTGGACACAAGGCCCACACCGGCTGCACCGTTTTGTTGAAAGGCAATAATTTTCATCTGCTGTCTCTCTTGTGTCTGGTTAGCGTGACCAGGGCCATTGTGAGCCTGGCGCCGGAGCCTTTACGGCCCATCAGGGAATCCGCTGATACCCGGATTTCAGGCGGATGTTAGCATGCAAACCATCCACCCCGCACCCCATAGTATCCTGCAAAGTACCTGCGAAAATCTGCAAAAATCTGCCTCGAAGGACACAAAATGAAACGTCGAACCCTGCTTGAATCACTGGCAGTTGCAAGCCTGCTGGCATCGTCTGCTGGCCTCGCTGTTGCACAGAATGCCTGGCCCACGCGGGCCATCACCATGGTCGTTCCTTTTCCTCCGGGCGGCCTGGCCGACCTGGTGGCGCGGCCCGTGGCAGAAGCCATGTCGCGCGATTTGGGCCAGCCCGTCATCATTGAAAACAGGGGCGGCGCCGGCGGCGGTATCGGCATGGGTCTGGTTGCCAAGGCAAAGCCTGATGGCTACACCATTTTGATGGCGCTGTCGTCATTGACCGTGCTGCCCGAAGCCGACACGGTGCTGGCGCGCCCGCCCATGTTTGCACTGGCTGACCTGCGTCCCATCGCACGCTTTACCGCCGACCCGACGGTGCTGGCCGTGCGTGCCGATGCACCCTGGAAGACTGTTCAGCAGTTTGTCGACGACGCCAAAAAGCGTCCGGGCGCCATCAACTATGGCTCGTCTGGCAACTACGGCACCATGCACGTGCCGATGGAAATCCTTTCGCAAAACGCCGGCATCAAGCTGACGCATATTCCGTTCACCGGCGCAGGCCCCGCGGTGGTGGCCTTGTTGGGCGGACAAATCGATGCGGTGTCGTCTGGTCCGGCCACCGTGCTGCAGCAGGTCAAAGCTGGCAAGTTGCGCGTGCTGGCGCATTGGGGTAACGGCCAGCTCGGCACCTTGCCGGACGTGCCGAGCCTTAAAGATGCGGGCTTTAACGCCGAGTATGCGCAGTGGTCGGGCCTCTTCATTCCTGCCGGCACGCCGGATCCCATCGCACAGCGTTTGCGCGCGGCCGCCAAAAACGCCGGTCAGGATGCCAAGGTGCGTGAGGTCATTCTGGGCGCTGGCAGCCCGGTGCAATACCTCGATTCACCGGACTTTGAAAAGTATGTGCAGCTCGATGCCACACGCATGGCTGCAGTTGTCAAACGCATTGGAAAAGTGGAGTAAATCATGCAACTGAACTCACCAGTCAAACACGCCCTTGTAAAGACCGCCCGCCTGTTCGCCTGCGGCGCGGCTGCTGCCGCAATGTCAATGGGCGCAGCCGCGCAAAGCTACCCCAGCAAGCCGGTCAAAATCATCGTGCCGTTCGCCGCGGGTGGTCCGGCCGACAACTACGCACGGTTTATCGGCAAGGGCCTGCAGGACGCACTGGCGCAACCCTTTGTGATTGAAAATCGGCCCGGCGCGGGCTCGGTGATTGGCACCGATGCCGTCGCCAAATCCCCAGCCGACGGCTACACCCTGCTCGTGATGTCCAACACCCAGACCGTCAACGAAACCCTGGTAGCCAACAAGCCCTACCAGCTGATGCGCGACTTTGTGCCGGTGGCTCCCATCAACTATTCAGAACTCGTACTGGTAGCCAATCCGGCCACACCGTTTTCGACCCTGAAGGCCATGACAGCCCAGGCAAAGGCCAAACCCGGCAAGATCAACTACGCGTCATCCGGTACCGGCACGCCGTACCACATGGCCGGCGAGCTCTACAAAAGCATGGCCGGCGTTTACCTGGTGCACATTCCCTACCGCGGCAGCACCGGCGCGCGCACCGACGTGATTGGCGGACAGGTCGAGGTGATGTTTGATGCGGTCACCACCATGGTCGAGCAGGTCAAGGCCGGCAAGGTCAAGGCGATTGCAACCACAGGCAAGGTTCGTTCGGAAGTGCTGCCAGACGTACCCACCATGGCTGAGGCAGGGCTACCCGGCTATGAAGCCACCATCTGGCTGGGCCTGATGGCGCCGCGCGGTACGCCAAAGGAAATCGTCGACAAACTCAATGCAGTAGTGACCAAAATTACCAGCCAGCCCGACGTGAAGCAGCTGTGGTCCAAGCAGGGTGCCGTGCCGATGGTGATGAACCCCACCGCATTTGAAAAATA
The DNA here is from genome assembly GCA_025362825.1 of Polaromonas sp. Classification (GTDB taxonomy): domain Bacteria; phylum Pseudomonadota; class Gammaproteobacteria; order Burkholderiales; family Burkholderiaceae_C; genus Polaromonas. The sequence continues at coordinate 10,076 of JANYFF010000190.1, forward strand.
CATGCAGGACGACATCGCCAAATGGGCACGCGTGATCAAAACCGCCAACATCAAGGTCGACTGAGCCCAAGCCACATGAACCAGACACTCCAACTCAATCTGCTCAGTGGCGGTGCCGCCCAGGGCCTGGTCGGCAAGCTGCAGGACAGTTTCAAGGCTGCGCACCACTGCAGCATCGCGGGCACCTTTGGCGCCGTCGGCATGATGAAGGACAGCCTGCTCGCGGGCGCGCCCTGCGACGTCATCATCCTCACCGATGCGCTGGTGGCACAGCTCACGGCCAGCGGCGAGCTGCTGACCGGCAGTGCGCGCGCGGTTGGCACAGTCAAGACCGGCGTTGCCGTCAAGACCGGTGACAAAGTGCCCGCCGTTGACAGCCCGGCTGCGCTGAAAGCTGCCCTGCAGGCAGCGCGCGGCATTTACTTTCCGGACCCGGTCAAGGCGACCGCTGGCATCCACGTGATGCGCGTGCTGAAAGAGCTTGGGCTGGATGTTGAACTGGCCGACAGGCTGCGGCCATTCCCCAACGGTGCGACGGCGATGAAAGTCATGTCGCAGTCGACAGAAACGGGCCTGCTGGGCTGCACCCAGATCACCGAAATCCTCTACACCGACGGCGTTGACCTAGTTGCGCCCCTGCCCAGGGCGTTTGAACTGGCAACCATCTACACCGCCGCCGTGTGTAGCAAATCAGCCCAGCCGCAGCTGGCGCAGGCGCTGATCGAGCTGCTGGTGGGCGAACAGGCGGCAGCGACGCGCTTGGCCTGCGGTTTTGAAGTCTGAACCAGGTCCGTAGCTACCCAAAACGTCGTAACTACTATTTTGATAGCACGAGACGCCCGGAATACGGGGGCTGCGGACATTTTTGACACCTAAAACCACCTGAAGCAGGGGTTTCAGGCTATTTGACGAACTGGTTAAGCTGGATGATCGGCAGCAGCACGGCCAGCACAATCAGCATCACCACCATGCCCATTGCCACGATGAGCAAAGGCTCCAGAATGGTCGCCAGGGCCATGGCACGGCGCTGGACTTCCATCGACAGCTGAACCGCCGCCCGCTGCAACATGACCGGCAACTGGCCGGTCTGCTCACCCAAGCGGGCAAACATGCTGACCAGGCCAGGAAAGCGCTTTTTCTGTGCCAGCGCAGAAGCCAGCGGCGCACCTTCACGCACCAGCAGCAGCGCATCGAGCGCATCCGCACGCATGGCGCGGTTCGACAGCGTCTCGGCGGCGGCCTGCAGCGCTTTCAGGATGGGCAGGCCGGCACCGGCCAGCATGGCCAGGGTGCTGGCAAAACGCGCGGCGTTGTAGTCACGCGCCAGCCGGCCGATGATGGGAATGTTCAGAGTGGAGGCATCGAATTTCTCACGAAGGCGTTCGTCCCTCAAGGCCAGTCGGGTGCCGATAGCTATCAGCACGAGTACGCCGGCCAGCGCCCAGCCGTAGTTGCGCACCACATCGCTGATGGCCAGCATGGCGACGGTGAGAAAAGGCAACGCCCGCTTGGTACCGGCAAACACATTGGCGACCTGCGGCACGACATAGCCGACCAGAAACATCACGATGACGATGGCGACCAGCGTTACGATGGCCGGATACAGCGCGGCAGCCAACAGTTTTGACTTCAGGGCCTCGCGCTCCTCCAGGTCGTCAGAAAGCCGCTCGAGCACCATACCCAGATGACCGCTCTGCTCACCGGCGCCAATAACGGCGGTGTAAATCGACGAGAACTCGCGCGGATGCTGCGACAGCGCGCGCGCAAAGCTGGAGCCGCCGTTTACTTCGGAGCGCAGTGATGCGACCAGGTTACGCTGCTTTTCGTCTTCGGCTTCGTCAGACAAGGCCGTCAGTGCACGCTCCAGCGGCAAGCCGGAAGACACCAGCCCGGCCAGCTGCCGCGTCCAGATGGCGAGCCGCGTGGCATTGAAAACATTGCCGCCAAACAGGTTGGTCTGCAGCAGGGACGGCGATGCGCCCGAACCGCTGCCGCCCGTGACAGGCTCGACCACCAGCGGTACCAGCGCCTGCGTGCGCAGCAGGCTGCGCGCCGCTCTGGCGGTGTCGGCCTCGACCACCCCCCGACGAACCTTGCCGTCGTGCTGCATCGCTTCAAAGGAATAGGCGGGCATCGAACAATCAGTCGCGGGTAACCCGCAGCAGCTCTTCACGCGATGTGATGCCTGCCGCCACCAGCCGCTCGCCGTCATCACGCATCAGCGTCATGCCTTCAGTGAGTGCGGCCGTGCGAATGTCCGCCTCAGAAGCGCGGTTGTGCACCTGTGCACGAATGGCGTCGTTGGCGACCATCAGTTCAAACACGCCCGTGCGGCCCTGGTAGCCGGTCTGGCCGCATTCGGCGCAGCCTTTTCCAGTGCAATGCACACACACCTTGCGTACCAAGCGCTGGGCCAGCACGCCGAGCAATGACGAGCTCAGCAGGAAAGGCTCAACACCCATGTCGGTCAGGCGTGTGACGGCACTGGCGGCATCGTTGGTGTGCAGCGTGGCCAGCACCAGGTGGCCGGTCAGCGAAGCCTGGATGGCGATTTGCGCGGTTTCAAAATCGCGGATTTCACCGATCATGATGACGTCCGGGTCTTGCCGCAAAATAGCGCGCAGGGCCTTGGCAAAGCTCAGGTCTATCTTGGCGTTGACCTGCGTCTGGCCAATGCCGGGTAACTCATATTCAATCGGGTCTTCCACCGTCATGATGTTGGCGGCACCAGCGTCCAGCCGCTGCAAGCCCGCGTACAGCGTCGTGGTCTTGCCCGAGCCAGTCGGGCCGGTCACCAGGATGATGCCGTGCGGCTGGGTTATGAGGTGCTCAAAACGGCGCAGCACATCGCCCTGCATGCCGACTGATTCTAGGCTGAGCTTGCTTTCGCTTTTGTCCAGCAGCCGCAGCACCGCGCGCTCGCCGTGGGCGCTGGGCAGGGTGCTGACGCGCACATCCACGGCGCGTGTGCCAATGCGCAGCGAAATGCGGCCGTCCTGCGGCAGGCGCTTTTCAGAAATGTCGAGGTCGGCCATGATCTTCAGGCGCGAAATCAGCGCGGCGTGCAGCGCACGGTTGGGCCGCACCACCTCGCGCAGGGTGCCGTCTACCCGAAAGCGCACACTCGAATGGCGCTCATAGGGCTCGATGTGTATGTCGCTGGCGCCGTCGCGTGCCGCCTGTGTCAGCAGCGCATTGAGCATGCGGATGATGGGCGCGTCATCAGAGGTTTCCAGCAAGTCTTCAACCGCCGGCAAGTCCTGCATCATGCGCGACAAATCGGCATCGGATTCAACTTCGCTCACCACAGCTGCTGCGCTGGATTCACCTTCGGCATAGGCCGCGCTGATGCGCTGCGCAATGGTGCCGGGGTCGGCACGTTGCAGCACCAGCGCCGGGCTCCGCGCCCCGTACTTGCGCATCACTTCGCCCATCGCATCCAGGTCGGGGCTGGCGTTGTGCCACAGCATGAGGGCGTGGCCGTCATCCTCCAGCAACAGGGCGTTGCTGCGGGCAAAGGCGTAAGGCAGTGGATAGCGCATACAGCTTATTGCGCAGGAGGCGACGTGAACACCGGTTTGGCGGGCAGCGTGCTTGACGACAGCGGTGAGATGAAAGGCACCGGTGGCACGACGTTCGACGCCGGTGCCGGACGCTGTGCCGGCAGCACGGGTGCCTCGTTAATCGGAATCACCGCGCTCTGCACAGGCTGGGCCTCTTGCTGGGCCGAGCGCATCATCTCGTAACGATCCAGGGAAAGGCCGTCGGTGGAGGCACCGTCACGCACGACCACCGGCCGCAAAAACACCATCAGGTTGGTCTTTCTACGTGAGCGGGTCTCGGCCTTGAACAGGTTGCCGAACAGCGGAATGTCGCCCAGCCCCGGGACTTTTTCCTGGTTGCCAGAGTATTCGTCCGACAGCAGGCCGCCCAACACCACAATGGCGCCGTCTTCTACCACCACGTTCGATTCAATCGAGCGCTTGTTGGTGATCAGGCCAGTGCTGGAGTTGATGGAAGAAGCCTGTACCGTGCTGACCTCCTGGAAGATCTGCATCTTCACCGTGCCGTTTTCACTGATCTGCGGCTTGACGCGCAAGGTGATGCCGACGTCTTTTCGCTCAACGGTTTGAAACGGGTTGACCGAGCCGGAACTGCTGTTGTTGTTGGTGTACTGGCCGGTGACAAAAGGGACGTTCTGGCCGATCACAATGCGCGCTTCCTCGTTGTCCAGCGTCAGCAGGTTGGGGGTCGACAAGATGTTGCCATCACCACTGGACGCAATAAAGCGCGCCAGAAATCCCAGAATGTTTTTGCCGCCAACTTTGGTGGCTGCGCCAAAGTTCCCACCGGTGGCTGGCACGGTGCCGCTCGCCGCCTGTGTGGCGAGCTTGATGATGTTGGTGCCGCCAATGCTGAAGTTGGTGCCCAGCGCTGCAGCCTTGCCGAGCGCGCCCTCGAACTGGATCCCGAATTCAGCCGCCTTGTCGGCATTGACC
>JANYFF010000214.1 GCA_025362825.1 Polaromonas sp.
TCAGAGTTTTCAATGACCCGCGGCGTATTGCCTTCCATGACGGACACGCAGCTGTTGGTGGTGCCGAGGTCAATACCGATGATTCTTCCCATGATGTTCTCCGTTCAGTTCAAAAAATTAGATGTGTAAGAGGTGTGGATAACTTGATGCTTTTCAAGCAGAACCAAGCTCAATTTATTTGGGTGCAGATACGGTAACCAGCGCTGGGCGCAACACGCGTTCTGCGATCAGATAGCCTTTTTGCAGAACGCTGACCACGGTGTTGGCCTCTTGTTCGGCAGGCACCATGCTGATGGCCTGGTGCTGGTGTGGGTCAAATTTTGTGCCGACTTGAGGGTCAATCGCAATCACTTTGTTGCGTTCGAGCGCGCTTTTGAGCTGCTTAAGGGTGGCCTCTGCGCCTTCCTTGATCTGCTCTGGCGTGACGTCCTTGATGCTCAGGCCAGCTTCCAGGCTGTCAGCCACGGGCAGCAGGCTTTCGGCAAAGCTTTCAAGCGCATATTTGCGGGCTTTGCTGACTTCGTCATCAGCGCGGCGGCGGGCATTTTCGGTTTCGGCCTTGGCACGCAGATAGCTGTCGGCAAGTTCGGTGTTTTTGGCCTGGAGCGTGGCGACTTCGGCCTGGGCTATGGTCAGCGCGTCAAACTCGTTGGCCGCCTGAGCGGCTTCCAGTTCTTCAGGGCTGGGGTCACCCGAAAGTGATGAGTTGGGTTGGGGCGATGTGTTTTCGGACATGTTTTTAAACAGGTTTTAAGGGCAAGAGGTACAACTGGGGCTCCTAAAGCCCTTTTCAAGACAGGGAATTGATTTATTGCACGATTTCAGCGTCGGATTTTTGGCGGTGTCAGCCGCCTCCATCGATGCGCAGAAAATGCAAAAAAAAACAGGCAAAAAGCCTGTTTATCCGGTGTACGCCCATCGCGGATAGCGAATGGGCGGGAAGGAGTTATTTTTTCTTGACCGGGCTGACTTTGGTCTGGCTGCTGGCCCACTTGGCTGCAAAAGCCTGAACTTCGTTCATGCGTTTGAGCAGATCGGCTCCAAGGGTGGTGACGGTATAGCCCGGAGTGTCGTGCGTCAACAAGCCGGCTGCGCGCAATTCCTTGATCCGGGTGTTCAGGGTATTGGGAGTGATGCTGCCAATGCTGTCCTGCAAGAGACGGAAGGTTTGCGGATGGCCATCTTTAAGGGCCCACAACACGCGCAGTGCATAGCGCGATTCCAGCAGCTCAAGCAACTGGCTTACAGCTGCATTTTCTTTGGCACTCATCTGGTTATCTCCTCTGGTCGAATTTTAGTCACAGTTTTGTCACAGTCGGACGGTAAGCGCATAGCTTGATGCCAAATATAACGCAAATTCCGCGCTGCTACGAGTTTTATAGCTAGCAACGCCCGCTGCATGTGCACTGTGAGCCGAAAACTGTTGTAAACCACAAGCCTTGCGCATACAAATGGGGGGTCAGACAAGGTGCTTATTCAAGCTTGACGTTGGCTGCCTTGATCACTTGGGCCCATTTCTCGACCTCGGCTTTCTGGAAGGTGGAAAACTGGTCAATCGTCATGGCGGAAGGCTGCATGCCCAGGGCTTTCAGGCGGTCCTGCATGTCGGGCTGCTGCAGGATTTTCATGATTTCCCGGTGCAATTGGTCGACGATGGGTTTTGGCGTGCCGGCTGGCGCAAAAATCGCCTGCCATGACACAAGCTCAAAACCTGGGACACCCGATTCAGCAACGGTCGGCACATTGGGCATGGACTCAAGCCTTTTGGCGGAGGTGACAGCCAGCGCGCGGAGCTTGCCGCTCTGTATGTGTGGGCCCGCCACTACGGTGGTGTCAAACATCATGTCGACCTGGCCACCAATCACGTCCTGGATCGCCGGGCCACTGCCCTTGTATGGCACATGAATGAACTGGGTGCCGGATTTGAAGCCCAGCAGTTCCAGCGCAAGGTGCTGCGAAGTGCCGCTGCCTGCCGATGCAGATGAAATGGTTTTTGGTTTTGCCCTGGCCGCTGCGAGCACGTCCTGCAAAGTCTTGTAGGGGCTGTTCTGGCCAACGACCAGCACGACAGGATTGGAGCCGATCAGGGCAATCGGGGAAAACGATTTGACAGGGTCGTAACCCAGCTTGGGGTAGAGGCTGACATTGATGGCGTGTGAACTGATGGTGCCGCCCAGCAGGGTGTAGCCATCTGCCGGCGCGCGTGAAGCGACTTCGGAACCGACGCTGCCGCCGGCGCCTCCCTTGTTGTCAATAACAATGGTGGTGCCCAGCACAGGGCCAAGCTTTTGCCCGATCAGGCGCCCCAGGATGTCTGTGGTGCCGCCCGCAGGGAAGGGCACGATGTAGGTGACAGGTTTCGATGGCCATTTGTCCTGGGCCCAGCCCGGACCGATGATCGCAGTTGCAAAACCGGCAGCGATGGCACAGTGAATAAGCGAGCGGCGTTTCATGGTTGTCTCCAGGATTACTCAATGAGCGAGGGTGGTGATTATTTCAGAGTCATCATACAACCTACAACTAGGAATGGTTGTGCGAAAGAGTAGGGGTGTCGTGTGCTGAGCTCTGTGCGGCCGCGCCCGGGTTTTGGAGCGGCTGGGTGGTATGGGCATTTTTGCCCCTGCGAAGCCGCTCGCGGCTATTGGATAAATGGGTTCGCATGGCGGCGCGTGCCGCTTCAGTATCCTGGTTGAGGATGGCGTTGTAGATGCTTTCGTGTTCGCCATTGACGCGCTGCAGGTAATTCAAGCGTCCCTCGGGTGCGTTCTGCGTTGTGTTCACCCGCGTACGCGGAATGATCATGGTGCCCAGGTAGGCCATCAAGTCGGCAAAGTGCCGGTTGCCGGTCGAGCGGGCAATTTCCATGTGAAACTGGAAATCAGGCGGCACCGCATCCGAGTCCATATTTATGGAGTCCTGGAAAGCACGCAGCGCTGTTTCAAGTGCCAGCAGGTTTTCAGGCGTTCGCCTTGCAGCGGCCAGGCCGGCAGCTTCAGTCTCCAGGCTGATACGAAGCTCGAGGACCGAGATCACGTCGTCCACCGTCGCAAAATCTTCTGCAGTAATCTTGAAGTTGCCTGCATCGTGCGGTTGCAATACAAACGTGCCAATGCCATGCCTGGTTTCGACCAGGCTGGACGCTTGCAGTTTTGACAGCGCCTCTCGCACTACGGTACGGCTGACGTCAAACCTGGCCATGATTTCGGCCTCGGTCGGCAACTTTTCGCCCGGTAGCAGACGGCCTTCACGGATGCTGGCAACCAGGCTGTCCACGATCTCGCTGACCAGCCCGCGGGGTCGACGTACACGTGGCGTTACCAGCTCATTCAGGCCCGCGCCAGGAGCACTTTCGAAGTGACTAGGGGTTTTCCTTGATTCCATTGAAAAGGCGTTGACAGGTTATGTTCAAAGTCACAAAATCCGAGTCATCAGACAACCTACGACTCGAGTGCGTGGGTTGACTTTAGCAAACTTCGTAAAAAAGTCCAGTGTTTGCAACAACCCTGCAAGGCCAAATTTAAAAATGACTATCAAAGTTCATGAAAAACTGTTGCTAACCGGAGCCGCCGGTGGTTTGGGTAAAGCCCTGCGTGAGCGTCTGGCCGCGAATTGCTCAGTGTTGCGACTTTCTGATCGCGTCGAATTCGGCGCTGCCAGAGCGGCTGAAGAGGTAATGCTTGCCGACCTCGCAGACCATGCGGCGGTGGATGGCATTGTCCAGGGTGTGGATGCCATCATCCATATGGGTGGTGTATCGGTGGAAGGACCCTTTGGCCCGATTCTTCAGGCCAATATCCTGGGTGCCTATAACCTGTATGAAGCTGCCCGCAAGCACGGCGTCAAGCGCGTCGTGTTTGCCAGTTCCAACCACGTAACGGGTTTTTACCGCCAGGACCAGACCATTAACGCTGACCATCCCGCACGCCCGGACGGGCTATACGGACTGAGCAAGGCATTTGGCGAAGACCTGTCGCGCATGTACTTTGACCGCTACGGCATTGAAACCGCCTGCATCCGCATCGGATCCTCTTTTGCAGAGCCCAAGGATCGCCGCATGCTGGCTTCCTGGTTGAGCTTTGACGACCTGCACCGTTTGATCACGGCCTGCCTGACGACACCTGTTTTAGGCCACAGCATCGTGTTTGGTATGTCTGATAACGCTGTAACCTGGTGGGACAA
>JANYFF010000223.1 GCA_025362825.1 Polaromonas sp.
CGAATATGCGCTCGTCGATCGCGGCGGCACGCACGACCTCGGCCAGCTGCGGGCGCTCAACGACTGGTTTCTCCGGTTCGAGCTGAAGACCGTGGCCGACGTCGCCGAGGTCGCCAGCATCGGCGGCATGGTGCGGCAGTACCAGGTGGTGCTGGACCCCGATCGCATGCGGGCCCTCGGCATCTCGCAGGCCGCCGTGATGGCCGCATTGCAGAAGGCCAACCAGGCCGCGGGCGGCTCGGTGGTGGAGCTGGCCGAGGCCGAGTACATGGTGCGCTCGCGCGGCTACCTGCGCTCGCTCGAAGACTTCCGCGGCATCCCGCTCGCGCAGACGAATGGCACGCCGGTGCTGCTGCGCGACGTGGCCACGGTGCAGCTCGGGCCGGAGCTGCGGCGCGGCATCGCCGAGCTCGACGGCCAGGGCGAGGTCGCCGGCGGCGTGGTGGTGATGCGCTCGGGCAAGAACGCGCGCACGACCATCCAGGCGGTCAAGGCCAGGCTCGAGTCGCTGAAGACGAGCCTGCCGCCCGGTGTGGAGATCGTGCCGACCTACGACCGATCGCTGCTGATCGATCGCGCCACCGACCACCTGCGCACCAAGCTGCTCGAGGAATTTCTTGTCGTGGCGCTGGTCTGCGCGATCTTCCTCGGCCACCTGCGTTCGGCGCTGGTGGCGGTGGTGGCATTGCCCATCGGCGTGCTCGCGGCGTTCGTGGTCATGCGCTGGCATGGCGTCAATGCCAACATCATGTCGCTCGGCGGCATCGCCATCGCCATCGGCGCGATGGTCGACGCGGCCATCGTGATGGTCGAGAACCTGCACAAGCACCTCGAGGCGTTCGAGGCCCGACACGGCCGGCCGCCTGCGGCCGACGAGCGCTGGCAGGTCGTCGGTGCTGCCTCGACGGAAGTCGGCCCGGCGCTTTTCTTCTCGCTCGTCGTGATCACGCTCTCGTTCGTTCCGGTGTTCACGCTCGAGGCGCAGGAAGGCCGGTTGTTCTCGCCGCTGGCTTTCACGAAGACCTATGCGATGGCGGCAGCGGCGGGGCTGTCGGTCACGCTGGTGCCGGTGCTGATGGGCTACTTCGTGCGCGGCCGCATCCCGCACGAGACGTCGAATCCGCTGAACCGCTTCCTGATGCGCCTCTATCGCCCGGCGCTCGATGCCGCGCTGCGTTGGCCGAAGACCACGCTGACGATCTCGGCCGCGCTGCTGGGCCTGACGGTCGTTCCGTTGCTGCAACTCGGCGGCGAGTTCATGCCGCCCCTCGACGAAGGCGACCTGCTCTACATGCCGAGTGCGCTGCCCGGCCTGTCAGCCTCCAAGGCGAGCCAGCTGCTGCAGCAGACCGATCGAATGATCAAGACGGTTCCCGAGGTCGCGCGCGTGTTCGGCAAGGCGGGGCGCGCCGACACGGCCACCGACCCCGCGCCGTTGGAGATGTTCGAAACGACGATCCAGTTCAAGCCGCGAGCCGAATGGCGCGCGGGCATGACGCCCGACAAGCTGGTCGAAGCGCTCGATGCCGCCGTCAGGGTGCCCGGCCTGAGCAACATCTGGGTGCCGCCGATCAGGAACCGCATCGACATGCTGGCCACCGGCATCAAGAGCCCCGTCGGCATCAAGGTCGCGGGCGCCGACATCGCCACCATCGACGCGCTGGCGACGCAGATCGAAGCCGCCGTGAAGAGCGTGCCCGGTGTCTCGTCGGCGCTGGCCGAGCGGCTCACCGGCGGCCGCTACATCGACGTCGACATCGACCGTTCCGCGGCGGCCCGCTACGGCCTTTCGGTGGCCGACGTGCAGGCCGTGGTGTCGACGGCCATCGGCGGCGCGAGTGCCGGCGAGGTGATCCAGGGTCGCGAGCGCTACCCGATCAACGTGCGCTATCCGCGCGAGATGCGCGACTCGTTGCAGCAGCTGCGCGAGCTCCCGTTCGTGACCGAGAAGGGTGCGCAACTCCGGCTGCAAGACGTGGCGCGGATCGGCATCGCCGACGGCCCGCCGATGCTGCGCAGCGAGAACGCGCGGCTCTCCGGCTGGGTCTACGTCGATGTGCGGGGGCGCGACCTGCGCTCCGTCGTCAACGACATGCAGTCGGCCGTTGCGAGCTCGGTGAAGCTGCCGCCGGGCTATGCCGTTTCGTGGTCGGGGCAGTTCGAATATCTCGAGCGCGCCAGCGCGCGGCTGAAGCTCGTGGTGCCGCTCACGCTGGCCGTCATCTTCGTGCTGCTGTACCTGCTGTTCCGCTCGTTCGCCGAGGCCACGCTGGTGCTGGCCGCCGTGCCGTTCTCGCTGATCGGCGGGTTCTGGCTCGTGTGGGCGATGGGTCATGAGATCTCGGTGGCCTCCGCGGTCGGCTTCATCGCGCTCGCCGGCATCGCCGCCGAGTTCGGCGTCGTCATGTTGATCTATCTGAAGAACGCGCTGGCGCGGCGGCTGGCGGCCGGCGAGCCCGACGACGACGCGACGCTGCTCGCGGCCATACGCGAAGGCGCGGTGCTGCGCGTGCGTCCGAAAGCGATGACCGTGGCGGTGGTGATCGCCGGGCTGCTGCCGATCCTGGGGGGGAGCGGCACCGGCTCGGAGG
>JANYFF010000224.1 GCA_025362825.1 Polaromonas sp.
CTGGCACTGGTGATCGCCACTGCAGCCCCGGTCCAGGCGCAGGTTTTCCCTGCGCAGCCGGTGCGCATCATTTCCCCTTTCGCTGCGGGCAGCGGCCCAGACGTCATCGCACGCATCGTCGGCGAACGCATGGGGGCCAGCTGGAAACAGTCGGTTGTGATTGATGCCCGGCCGGGTGCGAACGGGTTCCTAGCGGCCAATGCCGTCAAGCAGGCACAGCCCACTGGCTACGACCTGTTGCTTGCCGATGTAGGAAATCTTTCCATCAGCGCGTCGCTTTTCAAAAACCTGCCTTACGACCCCAAGACAGACTTTGTACCGGTGGGTGGGGTCTACCGCACTTCGTTTTTTATTGTGGTGGGTGCCAACAGCCCCATCAAGTCGGTGAAGGACATGGCCGTTGCGGCGGCTGCCAGCCCCGGCAAAATCACCTATGGTTCCAACGCCGTTGGTGGGCCTTTGCACCTGGGTGCTGCGCAGGTCGAAAACGTCACCGGCACAAAAATGGTCCATGTCCCCTACAAAGAAATCTCGCAGCTCTACCTCGCGGTATCAACCGGCGAGATTGACTGGGCCATGGGCAGCCTGGCAAGCACAGGTCCGCTACTCAAGGCCGGCAAGTTGCGTCTGGTCGCAGTGGCAGACAACGCCCGCTCAACCGTCCAGCCGACGATTCCGACTTTTGAGGAATCGGGCGGCCCCAAGCCCATCATTGTTCGCAGCTGGGTCGCCCTGATGGCACCAAAAGGCACACCCGCAGCAACAGTCGGCATCCTGAACAAAAGCCTCAACGATGTGCTGAAACAGCCGGAAGTGGTCGAGCGGTTTTCGCAGTTCGGATTTTTGCCCTATACCCTCACACCGCCTGAGTTGACCGCATTGATCAACAGCGAAACGATCTTTTACGCCGACATGGTCAAGCGCACCGGTGCCAACGCCGATTAAGGTGAACGGCGTGCGTCAACACACACAAGTCCTCATCGTCGGTGCCGGGCCGGCAGGGCAGGGCCTGGCTATCGAACTCGGTAGCCGAGGCATCAAATGCCTGGTGATCGAAAAAAATCCACGCATAGGCGTGGCGCCGCGTGCCAAAACCACCAACGTCAGGACGCGCGAACACTTCAGGCGCTGGGGCATTGCCGATGCGCTGCGTGATGCATCACCCTTCGGCGTTGACTACCCCTCCAACATTGTCTTCACGACGCGCATGGCAGGACACCTGCTGGCACGGTTTGACAATGCCCTGTACTGCGCGCCGGGCCGCAATCCGCTGTATGCCGAGCATGCGCAGTGGATCCCCCAATACACCGTCGAAAAGGTCATGCGCCAGCATCTGGACACGCTGCCCGGCGTTGAAGTGCGACTGAACTGCGAACTCGTCGGGTTCGAGCAGAACGCGGCGTCCGTGCTGGCAATTGTCCGTAACCGTGAAACCGGTGAGGAATATGAAGTCGAAGCCGAATTTCTTGCGGGCTGCGACGGCGGCCGCAGCCTGGTGCGCGATGCGATTGGCGCCCGCATGGAGGGTTCGTTCGGCATGTCGAGGAACTACAACATCGTGTTTCGCGCCCCGGGCATGGCAGAAGCACACCCGCACGGCCGCGCCATCATGTACTGGCAAATCAATTCCGAGGTTCCCAGCATCCTCGGGCCCATGGACTCTGGCGACCGCTGGTTCTTCATGCCGACCGCGCTGGCGCCTGACATGAACGTCACCAAAGACACGGCGGCCGACCTGATTCGCCGTGCGACTGGCATAGACCTGCCGTTTGAAGTGCTGAGCATTGACGAGTGGGTGGCGCACCGTGTGATTGCCGATCGCTACCGCAAGGGCAATGTTTTTCTGGTCGGCGATGCCTGCCATCTGCACCCGCCGTATGGCGGTTTTGGTATGAACATGGGTGTCAGCGATGCAGTTGATCTGGGCTGGAAGCTCGCTGCCGTCCTGCAGGGCTGGGGTGGTAAAGCCCTGCTCGACAGCTACGAGCTGGAGCGGCGCCCTGTGCATATGCATGTGCTGGAAGAAGCCTCGGCCAATCACGCCACCATCAGCAATGCCTTGTATGAAGCCGGCCTTGAAGACGACAGCGCAAATGGCAAGGCAGCACGATCGCGCGTCGGCAAGCGCATTAATGCAGAAAAGCTCTCCGAGTTCTATACCCTGGGCACCATCCTCGGTGACCGTTACAGCGACTCACCCGTGGTACAGGCAAGCAGCCTGCCTGCGCCGCCGCGAGACTTTTTGAACTACGTGCCCAGCGCTGTGCCCGGCAGCCGGGCGCCGCACGCCTGGCTGCATGACGGCAGCTCGCTGTTTGATCATTTTGGCCAGGGCATGACCTTGCTGGTGTTGCCAACTGCAAGCAGTGCCTGCAGCAAAGCGGCGGCTCGTGACGCGGCTGCACTCAACGTACCCCTCACCCTGCTGCCTTGTGACAACCCAGCGCTGCGCGCCCTGTACCCGAGCCTGCTGACGCTGGTTCGGCCCGACCAGCACATTGCCTGGAGAGGCGACACCTGGCCGGATCGCGATGACTTTAATGTGCTCGCCATGGCAACCGGGCAAATGCCAGACACCGAAGCCCGTCACGTCCACGAAGTTCACGACACCCAAACCCACAACAAGGAGACAGTTCATGAATCAAACGCTTGAAACCCGCCCTGAAGCTGCCGTAAAACCCGCAACCCGCACCGCCATTTCCCCCGCCAGACTGGCGCATGTGGTGCTGCGCAGCTCGCAGTTTGGTGCGCTGGTTGACTGGTACACCACCGTGCTGTGCGCAACGGTTGCGTTTTCTGACGGCAACCTGGCTTTTTTGTCTTACGACGAAGAGCATCACCGTATCGCCGTGCTCAATATTCCTGGCCTGCAACGTCAGCCTGACGGGTTTACCGGTGTGCACCACATGGCGTTCACCTACGCATCCCTGAGTGATCTGGTCGCCACCTACGAGCGGCTGGACGGCAAAGGCATACGCCCCGTGACCTGTATCAACCACGGCCCCACGACGTCCATGTACTACGCCGACCCCGACGGCAACCAGGTCGAGCTACAGGTCGACAACTACGACACGGTTGAGGAAGCGGGGAAATTTTTCTACAGCCCGGCTTTTGCCATGAACCCGATTGGTGTGGACTTTGACCCGGCAGACCTTGCCAGGCGCTTTCATGCCGGCGAGGACGAAGGCAGCATCAAAAGGCGCCCCGACAGCGGCGCACGCGGGCTTGATTCGCTGAACCTGCGCTAGGCCGCGGCATGACGCTTGAAGAACAACTGCGCTGCGAGCGCGAGTGCGCACGTCTGTGCAACGACTTCGTCTGGACGGTCGACAACTGGGACTATGAGGGCTGCGTCGCGCTGTTTGCGGTCGATGGCGCCATCGAGCGGGCGGGGCAGGTGAGCCGCGGCCATGTGGGTGTTCGTGCCTTTCTGGACGCACGGCCTGGCAACCGCGTCACGCGCCACACCTGCAGCAATATTCGCATCAACCTGACGAGCCCCACCGCAGCCACCGGCACGAGTTGCACCACCATGTTTCATGCACCAGCAGAACGTGATACGCCCTTGCCGCTGCAGGGCTCAACGCCGCTTTTCGCAGAATATTTTGACGACTACGTGCTGACCGCTGGCGGCTGGAAGATCAGCCATCGCAAGATCGTCGTCGTCTTTCAGCCCTGAGCCTTTGGGCGTGGCATTGGTTTTGAAAATACAGGAAATACGCAATGAAACTGGTTTCGTTCTCTGCAGGTAGTGATGCCCACCGCATCGGTGTGGTGGTCAATGAACGTGTTATCGATGTGTCTCGGCACATGGCAGATGCGCCGCGCGACATGGTGCTGCTGATCGAGGGCTGGGCAGCGTGGAAGGCAAAGCTTGAAGAGCTGGCCGTCCGCGAAGGCGGTGACTTTGCGCTGGCTGATGTGACGCTGTTGGCACCGGTGCCGCGCCCCGGCAAGATCTTTGCTATCGGGTTGAACTACGCCGACCACATCGCCGAGTCCGGCATGGGGACACCGGCTGACCAGGTCTGGTTTACAAAGGCCGTCACCTCCACCAACGGGCCTTTTGCAGACATCGAGTTGCCACTCGTGTCAACCCAGCTTGACTACGAGGCAGAGCTGGCGTTTGTGATTGGCAAGCGCTGCCGCCATGTGCCGGCCGACAAGGCGCATGAGGTCATTTTTGGCTATTGCGCTGCAAACGATGTAAGCGTGCGCGACTGGCAGTTGAAGACCTCGCAGTTCGTGCTGGGCAAGTCCTTTGACACGCATTGCCCATATGGCCCGTGGATCGTCACGCCCGATGAGCTGGGTGACCCGCACACGCTGGGTATACGCGCCTTCGTCAACGGCGAACTCCGGCAAAACTCGAACACCCGGGAGCTGATTTACAACTGCTTCGAGCA
>JANYFF010000232.1 GCA_025362825.1 Polaromonas sp.
GCGGTGCAGCCCGGTCAATCAGCGTAATGGTTTGAATCGTTTGGGCGGGCGCACCCGCCAGTGACAGCTGGCCGCCCTCAAGCAGGGTGCGCGCCAGCCTGGCGCCCAGGAATCCGGCGCCGCCGGTGATGACGATGTTCATGAAAGTTTGTCTCCGTTCGTTGTTCTTTGTACTTTGTTCTTGTTGCAGGCTGGCGTGCAACACACCACATCAGCGTATCAGCGCGAGCGCAGCTTGAGCAGCCGGTCGCGCGCTGCTGCCAAATGCTCGCGCAGGGTGTACCAGCGTTCTGAAAATTCATCGGGCAGGTCCATCTCGACGACGCGCCGCTCGATGTTGTCCAGGCGCTCCAGCAGTCCCTTCAGCGCCATCGGGTTGTTAATGGCGACTTCGTCCATTTCGCTTTCAAGGAATTTCAGCTCGCCATAAAAATGGTTCAACGCAGCCCTGATGCGCCAGTCAAAAAGTTTTGGAATCCAGGCCAGTGCGATGAAAGCCAGTGCCAGGATGGGCACGATGGCATAGGCTACCAGCTCGGTATATTGTGCGGTCCGGTAGGGCAGCAGGGTTTCCATCCACGGGCGTGCACCCAGGCTATAGGCTTTCGCAGTGGGCGTGAGCGGAAAATCGCTCCCCCTGAAGCTGGGGAACTGGCCGTGGCGTTGCAGGAAGGTGGGTACCTCGTGAATCTCCAGCGCGGCGTCCAGCAAGGCAGTTTGTAAGGCGGGGTGAACATCGGGCCGGACGATGAGGTGCGTCTGCAGGCTCATCATGGTCAGGTCGCGTGGCGGGATATCGCCGCGCAGCTCAATCGAACCCTGCGGCAGCAGCAGGGGCTGTAAATAACGCTCCTGCGCTGACAGTGCGCCAGCGTGTTCAATACCCAGCAACTGCACGCCACCCAGACGCGTCAGTACCTGTATCGCCTGGGCATCTTCGCCCGCGGCCTGGAACACCATATCGACCTTGCCATCGGCCAGCGCATCGGCGGCGGCGATCCCGCTGCGGGGATCGAGACGCATGTCCGAAAACGCCACACCGGCATGTTCGAGGATGACCTTTGCGGCCATGAAGGAGGACGAGGACGGTGGCCCTGCGGCGAGCCGCACGCCCCTGGCCTGGCCCAGTGTGGCCGGACCGCCTGCGCCGGAAAAAATCCAGACTGGTTCCTGGCCTATGACTGCCAGTGCCTGTACCTTGCCGGTGCGATGGGCATAGATGCCGTGTGCAAAGCCGATGCTGGCGGCATCACCAGGCGTATCCAGCCGGTCCAGCGCACCCTTTTGACTATCCGAATAAACGATCTCGACGTTCATGCCGAGCCGCTCAAGCTGCTCAGCGTAACGCTGGGCCAGGCGCGAGTAGCTGCCCTGCGGTGAGCCGGCTGCAATCACCGCCCTGGCGGGCGGCAGGACTATCCAGCGCGTGGAGGACCACCACAGGGCTACGACGGTGCACAGGATAACCGGCAGGTAAAACAGCCACCAGCGCCTGCGGTAGAGCAATAGAAGCTTCATCGTCCGCGCATCCTGTACAGGCGCTGGCGCACAAACTCGATGTGCTGGTGCAGCATGTAGCACCTGGCCATCAGGTCTTTGGGGCAGGAAAATGCCAGCAAGGTGTTGTCTATGCCATTGAGTCGCGACAAGTAGCGTGTCAGGTCAAGCCCCGAGATAACCTCCTGGCTCAGGTCGTTTTCAATAAACTTCAATTCACCATACCAGCGGTTGACGCGACTTTCCAGCGCCCAGCGCAAATACGCAGGAATCAGCTGCATCATCCACACAGCGATCAGCATGACGGGCAGGATGATCAGCAAAATCCGCTCCATCACCTGCGCCCACCAGAAGGGCAGCAGGCGCTCGATCAGGGGCAGGCCGTGCACCAGCATGTCACGCGCCTGCGGCGCAGTCGGGAAATCAATCCGCCGGAGTGACGGGAAGTCGCCTGCACGGTGGAACATGCCGCCGCCCGTGTGGACATCCATCGCAACAGCCAGCGCCATTCTTTTCAGCGCTGGGTGCAGGCTCTCGCGGGTCACCAGGCTGGCTGACGTGGTCAGCAAAGTGATGTCGTGCGGCGGCATGTCGGTATCCAGCGAGCCCTGCGCCAGCAAGCGTGGTTCAAGATAGGGGTTGCGCTCCGTGATGGCCGCGGATTTGCGCAGGTTTGCCAGCTGGATGCCGGGCAGCCCCAAAATGGTTTGCACGGCCAGTGATTCGAGCGGCGCAACCATCAGGACGACATCCACCTGGTTTTGCCGCAGTGCCTGGATGGCCGTAACGCCCATCATCTTTGACAGGGTCAGGTCCTTGGTTTCCATCCTGGCCTGTTCGAGCAGCTTCAGCGCCACCTTGCGGCTGCCGCTGCCCTCCGGCCCAATGGCGACGCGCAGCCCCTGCAACTGGCCAAGGGATTCGATTTCACGGTTGCGCGTAAAAATCCACACGGCCTCGACGTCTACATTGGCCAGCGTTTCAATGCGGCTGCGGTCACGGCGGTCAAGCGATGTGCCCAGGTAGCCGAAGCCGCCCTGCATGAAGGCCAGGTCGGCCGGCGAATCGGCCTGCCGCAGCCGCACCATGTTTTGCTGCGAGCCTTCGGAGGCCTGGACTTCAAGGGTGATGCCGCGTTCAGCAAAGCGTTCTGCATAATGCCTTGCATGGCGGTAGTAGGCACCATCAGGTGATGCTGTTGTGATGCTCAGCTTGGTTGGCGGCATCGGGTCCCCATACACCCATATCAACACGGCCGTGACCACCGCAAGCACCACGACCGGGAGCCGGATCAGAAGCCATTTGCGTTGATACAACTGGGCCACTCGCACGGGTGCATCCTGTTTGAAGTTTGTACAGTTATAGCGCATAAGCCCGCCAAAATGTACGCCCAAGTCCAAAAGGCAGAAGCATGTCCCCATGCCGGCGCGCCTGCGCCTGGCCGGACTACATGCCGCTGTAGTTCGGCCCGCCGCCGCCTTCAGGCGTGACCCAGACGATGTTCTGCGTTGGGTCCTTGATGTCGCAGGTCTTGCAGTGCACGCAGTTTTGGGCGTTGATTTGCAGACGGTCTGTGTTGTCGGAGTTTTTCACGTACTCGTAGACACCCGCCGGGCAGTAG
Source organism: Polaromonas sp. (assembly GCA_025362825.1). Taxonomy (GTDB): domain Bacteria; phylum Pseudomonadota; class Gammaproteobacteria; order Burkholderiales; family Burkholderiaceae_C; genus Polaromonas. The sequence goes on from JANYFF010000232.1 coordinate 3,119, forward strand.
CGGCTCTCGGGGCCGGCGTAGGTCGCCAGGTTGATATTGACCGGCACGCTGGCGTCTCTCAAAGTCAGGTGCGCGGGTTGCTGTTCTTCATGGTTGGTGTTGGACACAAACACCGAGCTCAAACGGTCAAAGGTGATCTTGTTGTCGGGCTTGGGGTAGACGATGGGCTTGCATTCGGCTGCCGGTTTGAGCATCGCGTAATCGGGCTTGGTGCGGTGAATCGTCCATGGCGGGCTCTTGATGCCGAGTTTGGGCAGCAGCCATTGCTCGATGCCCGTCATGAAGGAGCCCACGTACAGCCCCTTCTTGAACCAGGCCTTGAAGTTGCGCGACTGGTCAAGCTCTTTGGCCAGCCAGCTTTTGGCGTAAGCCTCCGGATAAGCCGTGAGCGCGTCATGCTGGCGTCCCGATGTGACGGCGGCGTAGGCGGCTTCTGCGGCCAGCATGCCGGTCTTGATGGCTGCGTGGCTGCCTTTGATGCGGCTGGCGTTGAGGTAGCCAGCCTCGCAGCCGATCAGCGCACCGCCCGGGAAGACGGTCTTTGGCAGGCTAAGGGCGCCGCCCGCCGTAATGGCACGCGCACCATAGCTGATGCGTTTGCCGCCGTCGAGGTATTTTTTGATGCTTGGGTGGGTTTTCCAGCGCTGCATTTCCTCAAACGGCGACAGGTAAGGGTTGGTATAGTCCAGCCCCGTCACCAGACCCAGCGTGACCTTGTTGTCTTCAAGGTGGTACATGAAGCCGCCGCCGTAAGTCTTGCTGTCCATCGGCCAGCCGGCGGTGTGCACCACCAGGCCGGCCTTATGTTTGGCCGGGTCGATTTCCCACAATTCTTTTACGCCCAGCGCATAGGCTTGCGGGTCGCAGCCTTCGTCGAGTTTGAATTTTGCAATCAGCTGGCGGCCCAGGTGGCCACGTGCGCCTTCTGCAAAGATGGTGTATTTGCCGTGCAACTCCATGCCCAGCTGAAAGTTTTCGCCAGGTTCGCCGCCCTTGCCCACGCCTAGATTGCCGGTAGCCACGCCCTTGACGGATCCATCTTCGTTGTACAGAACTTCAGCTGCCGGGAAGCCCGGGAAAATCTCGACGCCAAGGTTCTCGGCCTGCTGCGCCATCCAGCGCACCACGTTGCCTAAACTGATAACGTAATTGCCTTCGTTGTGAAAGCAGTCGGGCACAAAAAACTCCGGTGTTTTGGTCGAGCCCGTTTCCGTCAGGAACAACACCTCGTCGGAGGTCACCGGCTGGTTCAGCGGTGCGCCCTGCGCCTTCCAGTCGGGGATTAATTCTGTCAATGCAATAGGGTCCATCACGGCGCCGCTCAATATGTGCGCACCGGGCTCGGAACCCTTCTCCAGCACGACAACTGAAAGCTCCGTCCCCTTTTCCGCAGCAAGCTGCTTGAGCCGGATAGCGGTGGCCAGTCCGCCCGGGCCACCACCGACCACGACCACGTCGTATTCCATTGCTTCACGGGGGCCAAACTGGGCCAGGATTTCTTGGTTGTTCATGGTGGGGCTCGTTGATAATGAATTTCAGGATGGACCGGTTTCAGCTTCTTCCGCAGCGCATTTTATGCTGCATGCGTTCGAAATAGAACGGTCGTTCGTTTTTTGTGGTTGTATTTCCAATTATCAGGAGTTTTTGATGGCCTACAGCTTGGATCTTTCAGGTCGCGTCGCTTTGGTAACTGGCGCTTCCGGCGGGTTGGGGGCGCAGTTCGCCAAAACCCTCGCCCGCGCCGGCGCAGCGGTGGTGCTGGCCAGCCGCAGGCTCGACAAGCTCAAGGCGCTACGGGCCCAGATTGAAGCTGAAGGTGGCGCTGCGCACGTGGTCGAACTTGATGTGACCGACCTCGACAGCATCAAGGCAGGTGTCGCACACGCCGAAACCGAGGTTGGACCGATCGACATCCTCATCAACAATTCCGGCGTCAGCACCACGCAGCGCCTGCAGGATGTGGCCGAGGAAGACTACGACTTCATCTTCAATACCAACGTCAAGGGTGCATTTTTTGTCGCGCAGGAAGTTGGCAAGCGCATGCTGGCCCGCTCGCGGGGCTCCGCACCCGGGAGCTTTGTAGGCGCACGCATCATCAACATCGCCTCGATGGCCGGGCTGAGGGTGTTGCCGCAAATCGGCGTGTACTGCATGAGCAAGGCCGCCGTGGTGCAGATGACCAAGGCCATGGCGCTGGAGTGGGGCAAGTTCGGCATCAACGTGAATGCGATTTGCCCGGGCTACATCGACACCGAGATCAACCACCACCACTGGGAAACCGAGCAGGGCAAAAAGCTGGTGCAGATGCTGCCGCGCAAACGCGTCGGCAAACCCGAAGACCTGGATGCGCTGCTGGTGATGCTGGCCAGCGGGCAAAGCCATTTCATCAACGGCGCGGTGATTGCGGCTGACGACGGATTTGGCGCCTGACTTTTCAAAAAAGCCTCGACAAGTACCAAATGAGCCCGAAGCCCCGTATTTCGGGCAGCTGCAGCTATTATTTTTATAGTGACGTGCTGGTTTTCTCTTCAGAAATGACTTTGTGAAAATTGAAATCCCCGAAATCAAAAAACTGGTCCACCAGATGGTCATCCCGATCCGCTGGGGCGACATGGACGCCATGGGCCACCTGAACAATGGTAGCTACTTTCGCTACCTTGAAACCGCCCGCATCGACTGGAGGTACGCCATTGGCTGCAAGCCCGACCCGCTGGGCGAAGGTCCGGTCATCGTCAATGCCTTCTGCAACTTTTACAAGCAGCTTGAATATCCGGGCGATGTGCTGCTGAAGATGTATGTCAGCGACCCTGGCCGCACCACCTTTGAAAGCTGGGCCACGATGGAGCGCGTCGATGAGCCGGGCGTGGTCTGCGCTGCGGGCGGCGCCACCACCATCTGGGTTAATTTCCCGGCGCAGAAGGCCAAACCGCTGCCGGACTGGATACGCGCCACTGTCACCTGAGACGCGACCTCAAGAAGATGACTTGATTTTCGGCACCCGCCCCATCAAATAAAACTCGGGGTTGGGCTGCATGCCGCTAAAGCTCGCCATGCGGTTCGACAGCCCGAAAAATGCCGTGATCGCCGCGATGTCCCAGGCGTCTTCATCGTCAAAGCCATGTGGGCGCAGCGCGTCGAAATCCGCGTCTGCTATCTCGTCTGAATGCAGGCAGACCTTCATCGCAAAGTCGAGCATGGCGCGCTGGCGCGGTGTGATGTCGGCCTTGCGGTAGTTCACCGCCACCTGGTCGGCGAGCAGCGGTTTCTTTTCATAAATTCGCAGGATGGCGCCATGGGCCACGACGCAGTACAGGCAGCTATTGGCCGCGCTGGTGGCGGTGACGATCATCTCGCGCTCGCCTTTGGTCAGGCTGCTTGTGCTGCCGACTGATTCGGGAACCATCAGCGCGTCATGGTACGCAAAAAACGCTCGCCACTCGGCAGGGCGGCGTGCCAGGCCCAGAAATACATTCGGCACAAAACCGGCTTTTTCCTGCACTTCAAGAATCTTGGCACGAATGTCATCCGGCAGGGCTTGAAGCTCGGGCGCAGGATATCGTGGCTTGACAAAAGGTATGGCGGTGCTGGTCATGGTGTCATTCGGTAAAAAGTCTTGTGCAAAGCTGTTTGCAAGCGTAGCCTAAATAGCTATTGATTGGACGCTGTAACGCATGAGCAGTTAACCTTGAGCCTCTTGAAGGGCTAGGCAGCTTCGACTGGCTCAGTCCGAACACCAGTGAAGACCCTACCGGGCCCGAGCAACAAGGGTTGAAAAGTAAGGGCATAAACAACCTTCCCATTAATAAATACTATCGACGATATATTTCTAATTGACTTCGCGTATGCGTTGA
>JANYFF010000248.1 GCA_025362825.1 Polaromonas sp.
TCACGCAGTGCCCGGAATACCTCCGAGGTGAAAAGCGGTGATAGGCCCATGGAGGGCTCATCAAGCAGCAGCAACTGGGGCCGGTTGATGATCGCCCGCGCGACCGACAGCATCTGCTGCTCCCCACCAGAGAGGTTGCCCGCCATCTGGGTGCGGCGTTCATTCAAACGGGGGAAGCGTGCATACACGTCGGCAACCGCGTCCTCGAAGGTCCTGCTGGATGGCCGGATCTCCCATGCCAGCCGCAGGTTTTCTTCGACTTGCATGGTCTGCAAGGTGCCTCGCCCTTCAGGCACGTGCAGCATGCCCATGCGGGCGAGCTGATGCGGCTTGCTGGTCCGGATGTCCTTGTCGAGAAAGCTGGCCTGTCCCTCGCTCAGCGGCAGCAAACCGGAGATCGCACGCATCAAGCTGGTCTTGCCCGCACCATTGGCGCCAATGATGGACACGGTTTCGCCCTCGCGCACCTCGAAGCTCACGCCGCGCAGCGCGCGTATGGGTCCGTAACTGGCGTGCAGGTTGTTGACACTCAGCAATATGCGGCTCATGGGCTGGTCACCTCTTCTTCCGTGCCCAGGTAGGCGCGCAATACCTCGGGATGCTCCAACACCTCCCGCGCGCCGCCTTCGGCGATCTTCTTGCCATAGTCCATGGCAACGATGCGATCCGACAGCGCGCGGATCAACCCCATGTCGTGCTCGATCAGCAGGATGGAAGAGATGCTGCTGCGGATCTTCTTGATGTCCCGCGTTAGTTGCGCGGTCTCGGCTTCATTCATGCCGGCCGCGGGCTCGTCGAGCAGCAGCAAGCGAGGTTCCCCAGCCAAGGCGCGGGCGATCTCGAGCCGCCGCGCGTCGCCATACGCGAGCGAGGACGCCAAGGCATCGGCGCGGTCGGCCAGCTGCAGTTGCTCGAGCCAGTGCATGGCGGAAGCGATGTCGGCCCTGGCAGAACCGGCGCGGAAGAAGGACCGCAGCGGGTTCTGGTTGTAGGTCTTGAAGGCGACCAGCACGTTTTCCAGCACGGACATGCGTTTGAACAGACGGATGTTCTGGAAGGTGCGGCTGATGCCGAGTCGGCCGATCTGATGCATCGGCAGGTGGCTGATCTCTTGGCCGTCGAGTTCGATGCTGCCGCTGGTGGCGCGGTAAAAGCCGGTGATGGTGTTGATGAGCGCGGTCTTGCCAGCGCCGTTGGGACCGATGACACCAAGCAGTTCGCCAGGCGCGACATGCAGATCAATGCCATCGAGCGCCTTCACGCCGCCGAAGTGTTTGCTCAGGCCGCGCACGGCCAGCACGGCGCTGGAGAGGTTGGTTTGTGAAGGTGTCATGGGGTTTTCGCCGGTGACTTGCGGGGGGTTCGGGGAGTGGCTCTGTTCGTGCGCGTGCGGAAGGACAACAGGCCTTCTGGGCGGAACAGCAGCAAGAGGAGAATGGCCAGTCCGAACACTGTTGGGCGCCAGTCGGCCAGCACACGGAAGTACTCGGGCAGCAAGGTCATCACGGTGGCGCCAATCAGCGGTCCCCACATGTTGTTGACCCCGCCCAGCACGACGTAGAGCACCACGTACACCGAGAGCATCACGTCGAAACTTTCGGGCCGCACGAAGTTCATGTAGTGGCCGTACAGCGAGCCGGCCACCGCCGCGATGGCCGCGCCCGCCGCGAAACCCATCAGCCGGATGCGCGTGACATGGATGCCCATGGCGGCGGCCACGCGGTCGTCCTCGCGTACCGCATCGAACACGCGTTGCAGCGGGCTGTACGACAGCCAGAGCAGAAGGCCGCCCACAATCACCACGGCGATCAGCACTGCCTGCAGGTCCGCGCCCACCATACCGCTGAAGCCCGCGACGCCGCCAACGTAGGCGACGTTCTCCAGCAGCACGCGCACGCAAAAGGTGATGCCCAGCGTGACGAGGATGAGGTAGATGCCGCGCAGGCGCAGCGCCGGGTAACCGAGCAGGGCCGCAATGGCGGCAGTGCCCAAGGCTGCGATTAGCGTGGCGGGCAGCAGGGGCAGGCCGAACTTGACGGTGAGCACCCCCGCGCCATAGCAACCCAGCGCCATGAAGGCGCCCTGTGCGAACGACAGGCTACCGGCGAGCAGTGCGAGGTAGACGCTCCAGGCGAGCAGGACATTGAGTCCGGCGAAGAAGAGATTGTCGAGCGTCATACCCGCTGCTCCTGGTTATGCAAGCCACCGCTGAAGAGACCACCGGGCCGGAACATAAGCATGGCGATCATCGTGACCCACACCGTCATCTCGACCAGGCGTCCCAGTCCGAATACGAACATCAGCGCTTCCAGCAGGCCGATGAGTAGGCCGCCGATAAACGCGCCGCGCAGGTCACCCAGGCCCCCGATGGCCATGATCGCCAGCGCCTTCAGGCCGAAGGTCAGCCCAATGTCCGAACTGGCAGCGCCACTGCGCAAGGCCAGTAACAGGCCACCAACAGCAGCGAGTGCCGACGAGATAAAGAACACCGATTGGGCGACTCGCTTGACGTTGATGCCCAGCAGAGAGGCCGACGTGCTTGACTCGGCCAGCGCGCGGATCTGGCGGCCCATGCGCGTGCGTTGCAGCATCAGGTGCAGCAAAGCCATGAGGGTGAAGGTGATGCCCAGGATGACGAACTGCAGGTTAAGCACCGAGACACCGAGAATCTGCTGACTGCTCTGCAGCCAGCCAGGCGGCAGCGTGACGGGCATGGGCTCGGTGCCCCACCACTTTTGAACGAGATCGGTAACGACAAGTCCCAGCGCCATCGACGCCAGTGCCGCCGTGATCTTGGCATCGGCGCTGCCGAAGCGGCGAAAGGCGATGAATTCCGTAATCAGACCCAGTAAACCGCCGACGACGAACACCACCACAAAGGCCAGAGGCAGTGGCATGGCGTTGATCGAGACCAGCGCGACAAAGCCACCGAACATGAATACCTCGGGGTGCGCGAAGTTGAGTTTGTCCAGCACGCCGATGACGAGGGAGAACCCGATCGCCACCAGCGCGTACATGGCACCACTGACGATGCCGTTGATGATTTGCCCAGCCAGCATGGTTGACACTTTCCAGAAGTAGGAGCCGGCGCTCAGGCCGGTACGGAGCGAAGGAAGCGCATGGCGTCGTGCGTGAACGCAGCCTGTTGCTCGACTTGGGGCAGGTGCCCGCAGTCCGGATAGGTCCGCACGTCGGCGTGTGGCAGATGGCGCTTAAATTCGGCTAACTGCGTCGCGGGCAAAATCCTATCTTGCTCGCCCCAAGTCAGCAGCACAGGCATCTTCAGCCGGTGAAGGCGCTTGTAGAGCATGGGGTGGTGCAGGCGCGGCTGCCAAGCCAGGCGCGTGATGGTGTGACGATTCTTGGCTGCGATATCGGGGTCCGGCAGCGCAGCCAGCGCCCCCTGCACCCACTGCTCGCCGTGAAAGGTGTGGCGCGCTATTTGCTCAGGATTCCAGCGAAACAGGTGCTCGAGTCCGGCGGGTGGAGGCGCCAGCCCGGCGCTGCCAATGAGCGTGAGCGACTGAAACCGCAGCGGCTGGCGGATCGCCAATTCCATTGCCAGCCAGCCACCGAGCGAGCTGCCAATGACGTGCAATCGGTCCAAGCCGAGTTGGTCCAGCCAATCCAAATAGTAATAGGTCAGGTCGTCCATGCACTCCAACCAATCGGGATCGCCTGACTCCCCAAAGCCAGGGTGTTCAGGCACCAGCACATCCCAATCTTGAACGAATTCATCGAGAAATCCGGGGACCTTCGGTACGCCATTGGCGCCGTGCAGATATAGGATAGGTGTGCCATTGCCGGCACGTCTCAATCTTGTCCGACAGCGATTGACCTCGAGCCAGGTTTGCGAAAACATAGATGTGTCTCCATGGGTCTTTGCTTGTACTGACTGAGTCGTCCGGTCTAGAATATTCAGTACACGTACTTCACGTGCAGTCCCATTTTCTTCCATACGCGATGTCCAATCCCAAGTCATTCGAGAAAAGCCTTCAGCAGATTCCCGGCCATCTTTTTCGCCGCCTGCACCAGATCGCGGTGGCCAAGTTCAGCCTGGAAGCCGAGCCTTTTGGCCTGACGCCGCTGCAGTGGGCGGCACTCGATGCCATCGAGCGCAATCCCGGGGTGGACCAAAGCACGCTTTCGCGGGATATAGCGCTGGACACATCGACCTTCGCTGGCGTTATCTACCGGCTGGAAGCGCGTGGCCTGATTCAGCGCAAAGCGTCTGCCACGGACCGTCGCCTGCGCGTGCTTTTTCTCACCGACGATGGCCGCAATCTGCTGGTGCGCGCCTCCCCGGTGGTGATGGACATGCAACACTGGCTGCTCGATCCGCTGAGTGTTCAGGAGCAAACCAATTTCATGGAAATGATGCTGAAACTGGTGAATCGGACCGACGTGAATTGAGTCCATTGCGCAAGCGTTGAAAGTCACACTGGGCATGTCGTTGCCTTGATAGATGGCGCTGGCGCTGGCGCCGGCGCCGGCAATTTTTCGTAATCGTCGAATTTCACAACCGACGTCAATGCCCAGTAATCGAGTAGCCCGAAGGGCCAGGTCTGAGAAGCGCGGCCGGAGCTGTTCTTGTACCAACTGCTGGTGCGAGCAACGCCCCATGCTTTGGTGAGATTGCCTTGGTCCACATATTCGTTGTAAGCATTGAAGGGTTCCATCCTGCAATCGAGCGCGCCCAATCTATGGGTCAACATGTATTCGATGGCCTTCAGCGCATATTCAACCTGGCATTCGGACGAGAAAATTGCGCTGCCATTAACCACGACGGCGGTGTTGGGGCCGCCGGTCATAAACAGGTTGGGGAAGCCCGGCACGGTGATGCCAACATACGCGCGGCAATCACCCTGCCACCACGCGTGCAGGTCGCGCCCGGCGCGTCCGACGATGCGGATCGGATGCAGGAAATCGGACGACTTGAAGCCGGTGGCGCAAATCACCACATCTACCGGATGCGACTCGCCGTTCTGGGTCGTGATGCCGTCCGCCGTCATGTGGGAAATAGGATCGCTCACCAGCTGCACGTGGGGCTGCTTGAGCATGGCACCCCACACGCCGTTGTCGCGCAGCATGCGCTTGCCACCGGGCGGGTAGTTTGGCGTCATTTTGGCAAGCAGGTCCGGCCGGTCGGCGAACTGCCGTTCCAGCGCGGCCACACATTCCAGGCGCAACTGCTCGTTGGCTCGACCTACCGACACCGGGTGGTCCCAGTCTGGCTCGGCTTCCACCAAGGGCAGACGGCCTTCCACCGCGACCCAAAACTGCCAGAACCTGAACCACCGCCCGTAGAACGGGATGTGCTTAAGCAGCCACATCATCCCGGGCGCTATGTCGGCGTGATAGTTCGGCGTGGGCAACATCCAGGGCGGGTTGCGCTGGAACACCTGTAACGATTTCACCTCGCCCACCACGGCTGGGCCGATCTGGAAAGCGCTGGCGCCGGTAC
>JANYFF010000251.1 GCA_025362825.1 Polaromonas sp.
TAAACGACAAGCCGAATTTGATGAGCTGGCGCGGATCAACCTGAACCTGGTACTGCTTCACGTTGCCTCCCCAGGAAGTAACGTCATCGACCCCCGGTGCTGTTCGTAGCAGAAGCCTGACCGTCCAGTCGTGTGTAGTTCGCAGGTCCATGGTTGACAGCTGCTTGTCAGCTGACTCGACGGTGTACCAAAACACCTGCCCCAAACCTGAACTGTTAGGGCCCAGGACGGGTTCGCCATAGCCTTGCGGCAATCGACCTTTAGCCTCCTGCAACTTTTCACCGACAAGGCGCCGCGCAAAGTAGATGTCAACGTTGTCTTTGAAGGTGATGCTGACAGAGGACAGACCAAACAGCGACACAGAGCGAACCTGCTCGACACCAGGCAAACCGGCCATGGCACCTTCGATGGGTTGAGTGAGCAGCTTCTCAACGTCTTCAGCGGCGAGTCCCGGAGACTCGGTCACCACATTGACCTGTATGGGGGTGACGTCGGGGAAGGCATCTACCGGAACCTGACGGAAGGCCTGCACACCCAGACCAATGACGATCAGGAAAGCGACGAGGACCAGTACTTTGTAACGCAGTGAAGCGTCAACGATGGCATTGAGCATGATTTAACCGTCCTTGGCTCAGTGCGCATCGCCGATTTGCGACTTCATCAAGCGGGCCTTGAGCGCGTAGGCTCCGGCGGTTACCACCTGTTCCTTGGCTTTAAGGCCTGACCTGATCACGGTCCGGCCAGCAAGCTTTTCGCCCGTCTCCACTGCACGTGCCTCAAATCCGCCGTTTTCAGCAACAAAGATAGAGGGCTGCCCCTGCACGATGAGGATCGCGGCATCCGGCACCGAGATGGCCTCCACTTGGCCACCGGTGGAAATGCTGGCGTTGGCGAACATTTCTGGTTTGAGCCGGCCATCCTTGTTGGCTACCTCGATACGTGCCGCATTGGTGCGGCTGTCCTTGTCAAGCACATTGGCGATGTAAGCAACCCGCCCAATGAATCGTTCACCTGGATAAGCGCCAACGGTGACCGTGGCCGCAGCGCCTTTTTTGACCTTCGCGAGCAGATCATCCGTGAGATTCGCTTCGATCCAGACGACGGAAAGATCAGCGACGGTGAAAATGGCGTCGCTTGGTGTGCCCAGCTCTCCTATGGTGGCCTTCTTCTGGATGATGGTTCCGGCAAACGGTGCCGTCAGCGTAAAACTGGACTCGGCACGCGAGCCGACAGGTGCAGACCCGCCTAACAATCGGAGCCGGTCCCGCGCCGCACGCGATTCTGCGCTGGCCCGTTCGAGTTCTCCCTGGGCACGCAATAGGTCTTTCCGCGGAATAATTTCTTCGGCACTGAGGGATTCCGCGCGTTTGAAGTCTTCCTGCGCAACGCGCTCGGAAGACTGTGCGCGCAGCAGCGCTGACTGAGCCTCACCAACAGCCAAGCTGTCCATGACAGCAAGCGCCTGACCCACGCGCACGTTATCTCCAAGATTGGCGGAAACCCTGGCGATTCGGCCCTCAACACGCGGTGCGATTCTGGCAATGCGGTCCTGATTGGGGCGTATGGTGGCAGTGACATTGACCACGTCGTCAAAACTCTTGGGACCCGCCTCTTCGACTTTGATACCTGCGCGTTCCTGCTCTTCAGGCGTGAGTTTCAGGCCTTTTTCTTCCTTGCCAGCTTCGCCTTTGGCTTCTTGCGCTGCAGGTGCCGCTCCTTTGGCAGGCTTGTCACCGCAGCCGCCTAGAGCCAGCATGAGTGCAAGTAGCGCGGAGGCACCGGTCAGGCGGTGCAAACCAGAGATATTGATGGATTTAAAGGTGTTCATGGTGAATCTCATTGTTTGGGCCAACCCGCTTCGAGCTCCAGCGCTGCACGGGTACTGTGGTATTCGGAAAGCGCTTCGATGAGGTCGCGCCTGGCATCCAGTGCCTGGCGATTGACGACGATCAACTCAAGCAGGCCGATCTGCCCGGCCTGGCGTGATTTCACTGAAAGGCTGAGGTTTTCAGTGAGCGCTGGCAGTACGACATCCTGTAGACGACGCACGCGTTGCTCCTGACTGCTCAGTCTGGACCAGAGTGACATCACAGTGGCTCTCACGTCCCGCTGCGCAGACTCCCGTTCTATTTGCGCTTGGGTAGCCTCGGTGGAGGCCTGACCGATGCCGGCTGCATTGCGTTTGAACAGCGGAAGGGGCACAGAGACTGATAGGGTGGTCAGTCTCTCCCGGGCAGCCAGGGAGCCCTCGCGGCCTACGTTCAGGCTAACCGTCACATCTGGAGACCTGTTGGCGCGTTCCAGCCGATACCGGGCATTTGCACTTTTTTCGCGAGCAGCGAGTGCCAACAGTCGGGGTTGCGAATCCAGACTGTCGAGAAGGTCGTTCAGCGCAAAACCCATTGCTTGAGGCGTGAGGTCTCCCTGCGCGAGTGGCAGTGCCGGCCCCACTAGTTGCAGGCGCACTCCAAGTTCGGCACGCTCTTCAGTTAGCTGCTCCTGTGCCTGGGCCAATTGGTTACGGGCACGCTCTGCTTCCACCAAGGCGACGTTCGCGTCAAGTTTCGTGTCTTCACCGGCGCTGCGCCGTTTCTGAACGGCAGCGGCTGCATCGTTGAACAGCTTGAGTGCTTGTGTTTCCAGATCTACGCGCTGCTGCAACGCCAGCAGCCGATAGAAGCGGGATGACACGTCGCTGCGAACCTGGCGCTGGGTATCAATGATTTCGTAACGGAGCGCTTCAAGCGCGGAGGCGGCTGTTTCCCGCCGAAAACCACCTTGACCGCCTGTTTCAAAAGCTTGGGACAGGCCACCATTCCACTCATTACGGCGCTCTGGCCCCGCACCT
>JANYFF010000274.1 GCA_025362825.1 Polaromonas sp.
CCTTCATCAGGCGCAACTGGTTTTGCTCAATCGTTTCACGCAGTTCGTCGTCGCTGATTTTGAGATCGCTGACTTTGGGTATCACCGAAGAATCCTTGATGCCGGCTATCTGCTGGTTGCGCCAGTTTTCCAGCGCTTTTGGCGCGGTGGTGTAGTGCCCGTGGCAATCGATGATGATGGGTTTTTGAAGGCTCATTTTGAAGTCCTGAAGTTGTCTCGAACGCTTGAAAAAATAGTGCGATCAAACGGCATCCATGCCATGCCGCCGCTTGATGACCGCAGCATCCGGCGATGCCAAAAAGGCCAGCAGGCCAGCAAGCGCTCCGCCTTGTAACGAAACCGCGCAGGTGCCTGCCGAAAAGATGGTGGTGATAGCAACTGCATCGGGCAAGTTGCCAACAACGTCGATGCCGTCCAGATGCATCAACTCGCTCAGCTGCTGAAAGCCCAGCGCAACCTCACCGTGTGCCACCAACGCGCCCACCGGTACACCCGGTGGCGCCTGCACGATGCGGGACTGCAAGGCGTCGGCAATGCCCCACCGCTCAAAAAGCCTGACCAGCGCGACGCCACTGGGGCCTGTTGAATAACCGATGGTTGGCGCGGACTCGATGGTGCTGCGCAGCGCCGCTTCGGTGCTGATATCGGGTTTTGGCGCCCCGGCCTTCACGGCCACCGCGACACTTGACCGTACCAGGTCCACCCGGCTGCCCGCCACCACGTGCCCACCCGAAATGAGCTTGTCGATGGCGTCCGACGCCAGTACCACGCCATCAAAGGCTTCACCGGCCTGCACGCGTTTGGCAGCATCCACACCGCCCACCGATTCAATGGTGACCTCAACACCTGAAACCTCTTGCCAGGCGGCTGCCAGCTCTGCCAGCAATTGGCGCGTAGCCATCGACGAAATCAGTTTCAGCATGAAAGCTCCGTTGACGATTCCAGAAATTTGTAAATGGCCTCAGTGGTCGGCTCTGGCCGCTCCATAAGAACCATGTGACCAGCCTCTTCGATGACGCTCATTTGGGCCCCCTGCGCAAGCCCCTGCATGGCAGCATGTTGCGCCACTGTTGCCCACTTGTCCTGTCGCCCGCACACGATCAGGCAAGGCAAGCCGAGGTCGGCCAGAACCGTGCTGGCATCGGGCCGTGCAAGCAGTGCGTTTTGCTGGCTTGCAAAGCGAACAGCGTCCTTGCGGGAAAACATGGCAACTATGGATTCGATGAGTGCGGCGTCTACCAGCCTGTCGGGATGCACCATACCCTTGACCCACTCCTGACACATGGCACGCACGCCGCTGTCGTTGGCCAGCCTGATCAAGGCCACGCGCCCGGCGCGTTCGGCGTCGCCGGAAGGTCCATCGGAACGCGGCAGATAGCCCGTATCCATCAATATAAGTTGCTGTACCCGCGAAGGCGCCATGCGCACGATTTCAAGGGCGACGCGTCCGCCCATCGAGTGGCCTGCAAGGGCAAAACGCGCAGGGGCGACAGCTAGCGCGGCCTCGGCCATGGACCGTAGCGAATCGGCTTCGCCATAGTCCGCGACCTGGCAGGCCACACCCGGCAAGCCGTGCTCCAGCGGTTGCCAGAAAGCCTCGTCGCACATGAGGCCGGGAAGCAGCAGCAGGTGAGCGGGCATAGGCGCCATGTGATCGTTTTGCACCCACGGATTCTGCACCCCAAAGGCGGGGTGGGAAAGTCGCCTGGCTCGCTAGCAGTTAGAACAAAAACGTATAGCCTGGTATTCGCTATGCCGATAAACTAGATGCATGGATTTAAAGCAGCTGGACTATTTTGTACGTGTAGCAGAGCTTGGCAGCTTCACGCGTGCGTCCATCGCACTAAATATCGCTCAGCCCGCGCTCAGCCGGCAGATCAGGCTGCTGGAAGTCGAGTTGCGGCAAAACCTTTTGATACGCAATGGCCGGGGCGCGCTGCCCACCGAAGCCGGCAACCTGCTGCTCAAACACGGGCGCGGCATTTTGCATCAGGTCGAAGTGGCGCGCGAAGAACTCGGCGCCGTCCGGGGAGCCCTGGCCGGTCGCGTGTCCATCGGGCTGCCGCCCAGTTTGTCCCGCCTCATCATCGTCCCCTTGACGCGTGCGTTCCAGGCACACCTGCCACATGCCCGACTAACGCTAACGGAAGGCTTTTCGGTTGTGATGTATGAAGGCCTGCGCGTCGGCAACCTTGACATGACTGTGTTGTACAACGCCGAGAATTCGCCGGAAGTAGAAGTCACCACCCTGCACACCGAAGAGCTGGTTCTGATTTCGAAAGCAGACGCAGCGCGCACCAAACCCCAACCCAAAAAATCTCTTGTGAAACGCCAGCCGATCAGCCTTGCGGAAGTGGCCGACCTGCCGCTAATCCTTCCCAGCCGTCCCAATGCCTTTCGTATCCTGCTTGAAGGTGAAATGATTGCCATCAACCGCAAACCCCAGATCACAATGGAAGTGGACGGACTAAACGCCATCCTGAGTCTGGTCAAGGAAGGCATGGGGCATGCTGTGCTGCCGGGCTACACGCTGAGCAACTTCGACGACCCGGCACCCTTCACGGTGCGGCGCATCCACTCGCCACGCATCATTAGCAAACTGATGCTAGTTCGCTCTTCGCGCCGTCCCAACACCGAGACGCAAAAAACAGCCATTGAAGTGGTGAAGTCGGTGTTGATCACAGCGATGAAGCCCTACAACTGAGAGCCAAACTTGAAACGATACAAGTGCGCTCTTATGTTAGCTGCCGCCGCAATAGCGGCACTGCCCGCTTATGCCCAAACGGTTTCACCAGCAAGCTACCCGACCCGGCCAATTCACATCATCGTGCCGTTCACTCCCGGTGGCAGCACCGACATCCTGGCCCGCGCCATCGGTATCGAGCTGACCAAAGCCTGGGGCCAGCCGGTCATCATTGACAACGTCGCCGGTGCCGGCGGCAGTGTCGGTGCAGACCGCGCAGCGAGGGCAGCGCCTGATGGCTACACCCTGCTGATGGGGCACATCGGCACGCTGGCGGTTAACCCGTCGCTCTACCCTGCCCTGCCCTACGATCCCGTCAAAAGCTTTGCACCCGTGGCCTGGGTGGCGCGCGTGCCAAACGTGCTGGTAGTACACCCTTCGGTGAAGGCTACTTCTGTGAAGGAACTGGTAGCGCTGGCGAAAGCCAATCCAGGCAAGCTCAACTACGGCTCCGGCGGCAATGGCAGTGCAGCCAACCTGGCCACCGAATATTTCAAACTGCAAACCGGCGCGTCGATTCTGCACATTCCCTACCGTGGCACTGTACCCGCCATAACCGACCTGATGGGCGGACAGATCCAGGTGTTGTTTACCGGCGCACCGGCTGTTCTTGGACAGATCAAAAATGGCCAATTGCGGGCGCTTGCTGTGTCGTCGCCCACACGCCTGGCAGCCCTGCCCGACCTGCCTACCGTGGCAGAAAGTGGCTACAAGGGATTTGAAGCCGACCAGTGGTACGGCGTCGTGACGCCCACCGGCACCCCCCGCGACATCGTGAACAAACTCAATGCGCAAATCAACCAGTCGCTTGCGGCCCCCGAACTCAAGGCCCGCCTGAACAACGAAGGCGCCATCGCCATGCCCACCACGCCCGAAGTTTTTGGCCAGTTGATCATGCGCGAGATTGCCCGCTGGAAACCTGTGATTCAATCAGGCAGGGTCAAGGCCGACTAGATTTAGATTTTTTCAGTGTACTTTTCAAATCCTAAAAACGGAGACAACATGCAAGCTTCCTTCACATTCAAATCCCTCCTGGGTAGCCTGGCCATTGCCACGGCAGGCCTGGTTTCAGCACAGCAGACCATACCGGTGTTCGGCCTGGTGGAGTTGAGTGGTACCGGTGCCACGTCGGGCAGCAACTTCGACAACGGCGTCAAGCTGGCCGTCAAGGAAATAAACGCTGCTGGCGGCATCCTGGGCCGCAAGATCAACTATGTGTCCCTGGACACCCAGTCCAACCCCGGCGTGGCCAAGGCACTGGCACAAAAGGCTGTGGACCAGGGCGCGTATGTCGTGATGGGGCCGGTGTTTTCGGGCTCCATCATGGTGAGCATGGCCGAAACACGCCGTGCTGAAATTCCCAACTTCACAGGTGGCGAAGCGGCCTCCATCACGCAGCAGGGCAACCCCTACGTTTTTCGCACCTCTTTCACGCAGTCGACGGCCATGCCCAAGATTGCCAACTACATCCGCGACACCGTCAAGGCCAAAACCGTCGACGTGATCTACGTCAACAACGACTTCGGCAAGGGCGGCCTGGACCTGATCAAAAAGGAACTTGAAGCCCGCGGCATCAAAGTGCCCAACGCCATCTCCACCGACCCTGGCCAGCTTGACTTCAGCGCTGCTGTCCTCAAGACCAAACAATCCGGCAGCGATGCTGTTTTTGTCTACAGCAACGAAGAGGAATCAGCCCGCGCCCTGCGCGAACTGCGCAAGCAGGGTTACACCAAACCGATCATCGGCGAGACCGTGCTGACCAGCCAGAAAGTGATCGAGCTGGCCGGCGACTCAGCCAACGGCGCCATTGCACACGTTGGCCTCACGGCCGATGCGCCGCAGCCCCTGATCCGCAAGTTCAGCGATGCCTTCCAGTCTGAATACAAGGTCAAGTCCGACCACAACGGCCTGAAAGGCTACAGCGGCATGTACATCGTCAAGGCTGTCACCGAGCGCGTCGGCCGCTTTGACTCCAAAGCCTTCGCTGCGACCATGAAAGGTATCTCGCTGACCGTCAAGGACAGCCCCGGCATCCTGCTGGATGTGAGCTTTGATGCCAATGGCGACCTGGACCGCGCAAGCTACATGACCAAGGTAGAAAATGGCAAACAGGTCATCATCAGCATCCTGCCGCCCATCGGCAAGAAATAGGCTGCAAACAAAAAACCAACAAGTAATAAGGAGTCGATTTCAATGAGTTCACACACTTTCGGGCTGGCTGGCATCATGGGCTGGCCGGTCGCGCATTCGCGGTCACCCTTCATCCACAACTACTGGCTGAAAAAATACGGCATCAACGGCGCCTATGTGCAGTTGCCGGTTGCGCCGGGCTCGCTCGGCATAGCGGTACCTGGCCTCGCTGCGCTGGGGTTTCGCGGTTGCAACATCACCTTGCCACACAAGGTCGATGTGCTGAAACTGGTGGACGAAGTGGACGTGATGGCCAGGCGCATGGGCGCGATGAACACCATCGTGGTCCAGCCCGACGGCTCGCTCAAAGGCTTTAACAACGACGGTTACGGCTACATCCACAGTCTGCTCGACGCCAAGCCCGACTGGCGCGCCGACGCCGGCCCCATCACTGTGCTGGGTGCCGGCGGCGCCGCACGCGCCGTGGTGCTGAGCCTGGCAGACCGCGGCGCGAAAGAAATCCGGCTGCTCAACCGCACCGATGCAAAAGCCCAGGCGCTGGCCAAGGAGTTTGGCTCACCCGTCAAGGCCCTGCCCTGGAGCGAACGGCACGCCGCGCTGGCCGATGTAGCGCTGCTCGTCAACACCACCAGCCAGGGTATGCACGGCAATCCGGCGCTTGAGTTGGATCTGACCGCACTGCCCCTGTCGGCGCTGGTCTCGGACGTGATTTATGTGCCGCTTGAGACCCCTTTGCTGGCCGCGGCGCGGCTGCGTGGCAACCCGACGGTCAACGGCCTCGGCATGCTGCTCAACCAGGCACGCCCGGCATTTGAAGCCTGGTTTGGCGTCATGCCTGAAATTACAAGCGAGCTGCGCCAGTCGATAGAAGCCTCACTGTGACAACGCGGCCCATGGAGCCCGACCCGGGGATTTATGCGGCGCCCAAGATCGATTGCCATTGCCACGTGCTGGACCCTCAGGGGTTTGCGTATGCGGCTGAAACAAACTACAAGCCCGCCGGCCAGGAAACCGGCTCTGCGGCCTATTTCGCCCAGGTGCTGACGTCCTACGGCGTGCAGCACGCCTTGCTGGTCGGGCCAAATTCAGGCTACGGCATCGACAACCGCTGCATGCTCGATGCCATCGCCACCGGCAACGGGCGGTTCAAGGGCATCGCCGTGGTACCCAACGACGCGTCCACAACGTATTTGCAGGAGCTGAAAGCCCAGGGCATCGTCGGCGTCGCCTTTAATTTCGCCCTGCATGGCCTGGACTACTACAGCCCGGTCGAAGCTTTGTTTGCCCGGCTGGCGGCGCTGGACAT
>JANYFF010000303.1 GCA_025362825.1 Polaromonas sp.
ATCATCTATTCGCTGGCTGCCGGTGGCAAGGTGTCTATCGCTGCCCTGATTCTGGCTGCGTTGGTGCCCGCCGCCATCCTGACGATCTGTAATCTGGCTGCTGCCTACCTGGTTGCCGTTAAACGCGGTTACCCCGCTGGCAGCTTCCCTGGCTGGGCCATCGTGGCGCAGTCTTTCGCTGCGGCATTGCCCGGTCTTTTTATCGTGGTCCTGATACTTGGCGGCATTCTGTCGGGCGTCTTCACTGCAACCGAATCCGCTGCAGTGGCCGTGCTTTATGCGCTGGGACTCACCATCTTCGTGTATCGCACCCTCAAGTGGGAGCATTTCGTCAAGGCAGCCAGCAAGGCCGTCAAGACCACCGGTGTGATTTTGCTTTTGATCGGCATTTCCAGCACCTTTGGCTACCTGATCAGCCTGTATGGTGTTGCCGAGTTGACGGGCCAGATGCTGTCGCAGGTCACCAGCACGCCGTGGATGATTTTTCTGCTGATCAACGTCATCCTGTTCGTATTGGGTACCTTCCTGGACATGGCCGCGACGATTTTGCTGTGCACACCAATTTTTCTGCCGATTGCCCAGCACTATGGCATGAGCTCGGTGCAGTTCGGTATTGTGTTGCTCATCAACTGTGCGCTCGGTCTGAATACGCCACCAGTGGGGACCACGCAATTTGTAGGCTGTGCGATTGGCGGCATATCAGTGGGCGCAGTGATGAAAACCATCTGGCCGTTCTACGGCGCGCTGATTTTTGCATTGGGCCTGGTGACTTTTGTGCCGGCATTCTCCATGTGGCTGCCAAGCATGTTCATGGCTGTAAAGTAATCAGTTAACCGAAACTTCGGGGGATCTGCATGCGACCTAGCACCTTTATCCGTCATTTCCTGACAACCCTCGCGGGTGCGGGCATGGTCGCGGCGTCTGCAGGGGCAACGGCTGCCACCTGGGTGTATGTGGCCAACGCAGACAGCCAGGACATTTCCGTGTTCCAACTGGACCGCGCGGCCGGTACGCTCAGGCCGGTTGCAACGGTGTCGTTAGGTGGCACCGCCATGCCAATGGTTGTAAGCCGCGACAAGCGGTTTTTGTACGTGGCATTGCGTTCGCAGCCTTTTCGCGTCTTGACATTTGCCATTGACGGCGCCAGTGGCGGGCTTAAAAAGCTTGGCGAAGCAGCGCTTGCGGACAGTATGGCCAACATCGATCTGGATGCGTCTGGCCGTTGGCTTTTTGCAGCTTCTTATGGCGGCAACAAGATCACCGTCAACAGCGTGGGCGCCGATGGCCTTGTTGGTGCTGTCCAGCAACTCATACCCACGTCGCCCAATGCGCATGCTATCCACGCAGACCCCACCGGGCGCTACGTGTTTGCCAGCAGTCTTGGCGGGGACAACCTGTCAAGCTGGCGCTTCGATGCGGCCACTGGCAAACTCAGCGCCAATGATCCGGCGCTGGTCAATGTCACACCTGCAAAGACCGGGCCACGGCACTTCGTATGGGACAAATCACAAAGCCATGTTTACCTCATCAACGAACTGGACGGCGGCGTTGATGTCTTTGCCTACGACGCCGCACGGGGTGCGATGCGTCACCAACAGCGCACTTCGGTTTTGCCTGCAGGGTTTGACGGCAAGCCTTGGGCAGCTGACCTGCATCTGTCGCCGGACGGAAAGTATCTGTACGGCTCTGAGCGGACGTCGAGCACCCTGACCACCTTCAAGGTCGACCCGGCTACGGGCCAGCTCGGCACGGTCGGTCAAACGGCTACAGAAAAAACGCCACGCGGTTTTGCAGTGGATTCAAGTGGCCGTTTCCTGATTTCAACCGGCCAGGACTCGCACGCTGTCTCGCTTCACCCTGTGGACGCTGTGACGGGAATGCCCGGCACGGCAGTGAGCCAGCCAGCGGGTAAAAATCCGAATTGGGTCGAGATTGTTGACTTTCCCTAAATACTTTGCCATCTCGTCTGACTGCAGAACACCAATGACCGAACCCGTCACCAAGCCGCTTTTTATCCGCATGCACGAGGCGGATAACGTCGCGATCGTCGCCAATGATGGTGGCCTCGCGCCGGGCGTGGCGTTCGACAATGGCCTGGTGCTGGTCGAACGCGTTCCGCAGGGTCACAAGGTTGCACTGGTGGACTTGCCAAAAGGTACCACCGTCCGGCGCTACAACGTACCTATCGGCTTTACCAACAAGGACGTCCTCGCAGGTAGCTGGGTCCATGAGCGACTGCTGGACATGCCCGAGGCGCGCTTGCTTGAAGGCTTGCCGATTGCGACTGTCAAGCCGCCACCCCAGACTCCGCTTGAAGGCTATACCTTTGAAGGTTTTCGCAATGCCGATGGCTCGGTCGGCACGCGCAACATTCTGGCCATCACCACCACCGTACAGTGCGTGGCGGGCGTGGTTGACTTTGCCGTGCAGCGCATCAAGCAGGAGCTCCTACCGCGCTTTCCAAATGTGGACGACGTGGTGGGCCTGGAGCACACCTATGGCTGTGGTGTGGCCATTGATGCGCCCGATGCCATCATTCCCATCCGGACCCTGCGCAATATCAGCCTCAACCCGAACTTTGGTGGTGAGGTCATGGTTGTCAGCCTGGGCTGCGAAAAACTCCAGCCTGAACGCTTGCTGCCACCAGGCAGCTTCCCCATCGTGGACGAGCGCGTGGTGGCCGATATCGGCAACACCGCAGAACCGACGCTGGACGTGGTCTGCCTGCAGGCCGAGAACCACGTCGGTTTCATGTCCATGATTGACTCGGTCATGTCAACCGCCCAGTTGCATCTGGAGCGGCTCAATGCACGCCAGCGCGAAACCGTGCCTGCAAGCGAGCTGGTGGTTGGTGTGCAATGCGGTGGTAGTGATGCTTTTTCGGGTGTCACGGCCAACCCGGCGGTAGGCTTTTGCACCGACCTGCTGGTTCGTGCTGGTGCCAGCGTGATGTTTTCTGAAAATACCGAGGTGCGCGACGGCATTGACCAGCTGACTGCACGTGCCAGCACCCCCGAAGTCGCCGAGGCCATGATTCGCGAAATGGCCTGGTACGACGCCTACCTTAAAAAAGGACTGGTCGATCGCAGCGCCAACACCACGCCGGGCAACAAAAAAGGGGGCCTGTCGAACATTGTTGAAAAGGCCATGGGCTCCATCGTCAAGTCGGGCAGTGCGCCAATCACCGGTGTTATCTCTCCTGGCGAAAAGCTCCGGCAAAAAGGGCTGACGTACGCATCAACACCTGCCAGCGATTTCATTTGCGGAACACTTCAACTGGCCGCCGGCATGAACCTGCATGTTTTCACAACGGGCCGCGGCACGCCGTACGGGCTGTCTCAGGTTCCCGTCATCAAAGTGGCCACCCGAAGCGACTTAGCCAGGCGCTGGCACGACCTGATGGATATCAATGCAGGCCGCATAGCCGATGGCGACGCCAGCATTGCCGACGTCGGGTGGGAGCTGTTCCATCTTATGCTTGAGGTCGCTAGCGGCCGCAAGAAAACCTGGGCCGAGCACTGGAAGCTGCATAACGCGCTGGTTCTATTTAACCCGGCCCCCATCACCTGAGCCTTTGTGCCAGTTCATTTTTAACAGATTAAAAGCCAATACCCATGACACAAGCCATTCCCTATCAATCGTTCCCAAACAGTTTCAAGCGGGATCTGCTGGCGGGCAAAAAACTGATCGGCTGCTGGTCGTCCCTGTCCAGTGCGATCACCACAGAAGTCCTGGGCGTCGCCGGTTTCGACTGGATACTGCTCGACGGTGAGCATTCACCGAACGACATGGCAACCTATATTCCCCAACTGATGGCGCTCAAGGACAGCAAAAGTGCGCCGGTTGTGCGCCCCACATCCAACAACTCGGTGGAACTCAAGCGCCTGCTGGATGCCGGTTTCTACAACTTCCTGATTCCGTTTGTTGAAAGCGCTGACCAGGCGACTGGCGCTGTTTCGGCCACGCGTTACCCGCCGCAGGGCATCCGCGGCGTGTCGGTATCCCAGCGCAGCAACCGCTATGGCACCGTGCCTGATTACTTCAAGTCCATCAACGACCATGTCTGTGTGATGGTGCAAATCGAGAGCCGGGCGGGTGTCGCCGCTGCCCGTGACATCGCCGCCGTGGACGGCATCGACTGTGTTTTTGTCGGCCCTTCCGACCTGGCCGCAGGCCTCGGCCACCTTGGCAATGCGGGTCACCCTGAAGTGCAGGCTGCCATTGCTTCTGTGTTCGCCGATGCCAAAGCCTGTGGCAAGCCGACCGGCATCCTGGCACCCGTCGAAGCCGATGCCCGCAGGTACATGGAAATGGGCGCTACCTTTGTCGGCGTCGGCAGCGACCTCGGCGTGTTTCGTGCCGCCACGCAGGCCCTTCACGACCGCTACACCAGCTGAATCCGGCTGCGATAGATACTGATTTTTTTGAATAACTGGAGAGATTGAAATGAGCAAGCTTGGTTTTATCGGTCTGGGCATCATGGGCGCCCCAATGGCAGCGCATCTGGTAGCGGCCGGCCACGAGGTGTTTCTCACGAGCCGCAGCACGGTGCCGGCAGCGCTGCTGACCGGCAAGGCCACAGCCTGCGCATCGGCCAAAGAAGTCGCCGAGAAGGCCGACCTCATTTTCATGATGCTGCCTGATACGCCCGATGTGGCTAAAGTGCTCTTTGGCGATAACGGTGTCTCAGCCGGGCTTAGCAAGGGCAAGACCGTTGTCGACATGAGCTCCATCTCGCCAATGGAGACCAAGGAATTTGCAAAGCAGATCAATGCGCTTGGCTGCGATTACC
>JANYFF010000080.1 GCA_025362825.1 Polaromonas sp.
GCCTGATGAAGGCTGCCGGTCGGTCAGAACGCGTCACCAGCTACAGCTTTTCAAGCAGCACGCCGGTGTGGTGGAAAACACTGGAAACCAAGTTGACCCGCGCCTCAAACCTGATCGTCTGGCAAATCGACGCCCCGCAAAGCCAGGCGCTGGCCAGGCTGGCCGAACGCAGTATGCAGTTGCAGGTGACGGTACAAGATGGCACGGTGTGGATGAGCACCACGGCGGATTCAGTGGAGATCACGCCGCGCAGGTTGACAGCGGGGGCTTGATCCGGTTGACCGAAACTATCATGCTATTAATTAGATAGCTGAAGGCGACCGGATTACAAGGGCTCCAGCCACTTTTAATCCCTGAAATGGCATTTTTGTGATTTTCAGACCGTTTTTGAGGTTGCTGGCGGCACACCAGCCCGCAGACATCCAGTCCCTTGCCTCAAGCCACCAGCGGCGTGGCATGCAGCTTCAGGCCCAAAGCCTGCACGACTTTCAGGATGGTGGCGAATTCGGGGTTGCCGTCCGCAGACAGCGTTTTGTACAGGCTCTCGCGGCCCAGACCAGTTTCGCGGGCTATTTGGGACATACCTTTGGCCCTGGCAATATCACCCAGGGCTACGGCAATCAGAGCAGGGTCAGCCTCTTCAAATGCGGCTTCCAGATAGGCTGCCATGTCGGCATCAGACTCCAGATGTTCGGCAGGGTCCCAGACACGGGTTGCTGTTTTGGTCATTTTGATCTCCTACAAATCACGCGCCAACTGCAGCGCCATTTTGATGTCTTTGGCCTGGCTGGCCTTGTCGCCGCCAGCCAGCAAAAATACCAGCTCGCTACCACGTTGCACAAAGTAGATGCGATCGCCGGGGCGATAGTCCAGTTTCAATTCTGATACACCTTCGCCTACCGCGTTGACCTGGCCAGGATTACCCAAGGACAGCCTGCGGATGGATGTCAATCCGGGCCCGGGCAGCCCGGTCACGCAGAGCGTCAAACCAGACTGCATAGATCTCGGTTTGACGAATTTCGAGCACGCCACAATTGTATTCTATGGGATACAGACTTGGCAATGGCGTTTCACGTGCTTACCCCATGCCCGATATCCTCAAGTCTTGGCCTCTTCAGCTTCCTGCAGAGCGCGCCACATGACCTTGCCGGCGCCGCTTTTGGGCAGCGCATCGACAAACTGCACCACGCGCGGGTATTTGTAGGCGGCCATGTTTTCCTTGCACCAGTTGATGATGTCGTCTTCGGTCGTCATGCCTTTGGCCGCTGCGCGCAACACCACAACGGCCTTGACGCTTTCGCCGCGGTAGGCGTCGCGGGTTGAAATGATGCAGGCTTCCTGGATCGCCGGGTGGCGGAACATCAGGGCTTCAACTTCAGCGGGCCAGACCTTGAAGCCTGACGCATTGATCATGCGCTTGAGCCGGTCGGTGATGAAAAAGTAGCCGTCTTCGTCCACGCGGCCCAGGTCGCCGGAGCGGAAGAAACTTTTGCCGTCCAGCTCCATGAAGGCATCGGCGGTGGCGTCGGGGCGCTTCCAGTAGCCCTTGAAGACCTGCGGGCCACTCATGATGATTTCGCCCTGCTCGCCCTGCGGCAGTTCCTGCAGGGTCAGCGGGTCAATGATGCGCGAGTCGCAGTTCATGAATGGGATGCCCAGGCATTGCTGCTTGGTCGCATCAGCCGGATTGCTGTGCGATGGCGCGGCGGTTTCTGTCAAGCCGTAACCTTCGGCAAAACGCAGGCCGTATTGCTCCCACAGGCGCTGGGCCACCGCCTGCGGCATGGCGGCGCCGCCGCCGCCGATGTAGACCAGGCTGCTCACGTCAAAGCTGGCGAAGTTCGGGCTGCCTAGCAGGTCGATCACCATGGTCGGGATGTTGGTCCAGTGCGTGACCTTCCAGCGCGAAATCAGGTGGCCGGCCAGTTCTCGGTCCCAGCGCGGCATGACGACCAGCGTGGCGCCGCCATAAATGGAGGCATGCATCACCGAGACCATGCCGGTGATGTGGAACATCGGCACCACCGACAGCACGACGTTTTCAAACGTGCTGCCGCCCCAGATGCTGCTGGCCACCGCGTTGTGCATGATGCTGGCGTGCGTGT
>JANYFF010000320.1 GCA_025362825.1 Polaromonas sp.
GTGCTGGTGCTGGTGCTGGTGCTGGTGCTGGTGCTGGTGCTGGTGCTGGTGCTGGTGCCTCGGCAACGACTGGCTCCGGCAATTTTTCCTCTACAGCCGCCACCGGCCGGGACGGCTCAGCCAAAGGCTCCTCGCGCACGCGGATCGGGGTTTGCGGTTCGGCTACCGGCCGCGCCCTGGACGACTGGCGCGAACGGGTGACGATGGCGACTTGCTGGGTGATTTCGAGCGGGGTGCTGGGTTGCACCGGTGACATCGGCAGGCTCAGCTGGGCCGTCGTGCGGCGGGCCCGGCTGATGCTGATGCCGCGCTGGGCAGCCGCGGCCTGGCTGGCGGTCGGGGTGGTTTTGCCCGCGGTCGAATCATTGCGGAAAATCTGCACAACGATAGCCTGGAGATTTTTCTGCAGCGGCCAGTAGAGGTTGGCGATCCACAGCAGGGCCAGGTGCAGCGCCACCACGGCCAGCCACACGCCGGGACGCGACCGCGCAGGGGGGAGTTGGGGCGTGCGATGCAAATGCGGAATCACGAGGGTATGTTCGCACAACTCTGAGCCCTGCCAGCCGTGTGATGCCGGCTCGCGAAAGCGTCTGCCAAGGGTTTTCACCCACACCACCGAAAGCGCAAAGTCCAGTTTGGCAGCAAAATACCGGCTCGGCACCCAAAACCACCTGTTTTAGCAATGAAATATGCCAGCTGCCCCGGTATTACGGGCGTTTGCAGCTATCAATTAAATAGCAAAACGGTTTTTGATTGCCGCATAAAAACAAGGAGACAGACATGACAGCTTTCGTTCCCCGGCCGGGCTGCGACACGCGCCTTCGCTTCGCCGCCCTCCATCTCGCTCTCCCGATGGCTCTGGCGCTGTGCGCCACTGCAAACGCCCGGGTCACGCGCATTGTGATCGATGAAACCATCCAGGTGGCGGCGCCTGCAGGCAGTGCTGCCTCCGGCATAGCGTACGAGCAGCTGGCCGGTCGCGCTTTCGGCGAACTCGACCCCAAACTCCTGGGCAACGCGATCATCCAGGACATCGAGCTCGGCAAGGATGCCGACGGCAAGGTGCGTTATGTCGCGTCCTTTGTGCTCATCAAGCCGGCGGACATGCGCCAGGCCAGCGGCCTGATGTGGCATGACGTGCCGAACCGGGGCCGCGTCTACCCGTTTGCACAGCAGGAAAGCGCCGCAGGCGACATCATGCTGGCCAGCGCTTGGCAGGGTGACAACAGCGGTACCACGGCGGTACGGCCCAGCAACAGCGTAGCCGGCATGCAGTTTTTGCAGGTGCCGGTCGCACGCGGACCGGGTGGCGCGCCGATTACAGGTGAAGTGCTGGGCCGCATTGTTAACCGCTCCGGCAAGGACTCGCAGGCCATGCTGGTGCAATCCAGCCCGGTGCCCTACAAGCCTGTGAGCCTGGACACCAGCAAGGCGAAGCTGGTGTCGCGCGGCAGTGAAACCACCCGCGGCGAAGTCTTCGATGAAGTCACCATCGCCCCGGCAGACTGGGCTTGGGCGCGCTGCAGCGCAAGCAATCCTTTCCCCGGCACGCCAGACCCGGGGCAGGTCTGCCTGAAGAACGGCTTTGATGCCGCACGTCTGTATCAAGTGGTCTTCACCGCAGCCGACCCCTATGTGCTGGGCACCGGTTTTGCAGCGTGGCGTGATGTCGGCGCGTTTTTCAAGACGGCTGCAGCCGACGACAGTGGCACGCCCAATCCGGTTTCCAAGGTTGTGACGCACAGCATCGCGCGCGGCGTGTCGCAATCGGGCAACTTCCTGCGTGGCTGGCTGCACCTGGGTTTTAACCAGAGCGAGTCGGGCGCCATGGTGCATGACGGCATGTGGCCCATCATTGCCGGGCGCCGCATTGCGCTGAATTTCCGCTGGGCGCAGCCCGATGGCGTGCTGGAGCTCTACCAGGCCGGCAGCGAGGGGCCACAGTGGTGGCTGCCCTACCCGGATGTGCTGCGCGGCCTGCCTGCAGCCGGCATTCTTGACCGCTGCACCGCGACGCGCACCTGCCCGAAGATCATCGAGCACTTCGGCTCGGCTGAAGTCTGGGCCCTCAAGCTGACACCCGAGTGGGTAGGCACCGACGCCCGCGCCGACCTGCCCTTGCCCGACAACGTGCGCCGCTACTACATCGCCAGCAGCAACCACGGCGGCGGCGCTGGCGGCTTTGACACCAGCATTCCCGGCGCGGCCCTGCCGGTCACCGGCGCGATCTGCCCGGGCAACAACTTCGGCGTCGGCGTGCTGCCGGCCAACCCCATGCCGCACACCCAGACCGTCAACGCGCTGCGCCTGCATTTTCGCAACTGGGTGATGAAAGGCACGGTGCCCCCACCGAGCCGCTACCCCACACTGGTACAGGGCACGCTGGCACCGGCCAACAAGGCAGCGCTGGGCTACCCGGCGCTGCCGGGGCTGCGGCCGACGCTGCCCGAGGCCGACTTCATCATGCCGGTGCTCGACTACGACTGGGGTCCGCAGTTCAATACACGTGACGGCTCGGGCATTGCCACCAATGCACCGCCGCGCGTCAAACAGGTGCTGAACATGCAGGCACCACGGGTTGACGCCGACGGCAACGAGCTGGGCGGCGTACCCGTGGTGCTGTTGGACGCGCCCCTGGGCACGTATTTGGGCTGGAATGTCACGGCAGCCGGCGCACAGCCTTTTCACAAGGACCAGATCTGCAACTACGTCGGCGGCATGGTGCCCTTTGCGCGCACCGCAGCAGACCGCGCCGCCAACGGCGATACGCGCCTGTCACTACAGGAACGCTATGGCTCGCACGATGGTTATGTAGCCGCCGTAGCCAAAGCCTCCGCACGCGCCGTGGCTGAAGGCTTCCTGCTGCTAGCTGATGCCGCCGCGCTCATCATTGCAGCCCAGGCCAGCGCCGTGCTGCGCTAGGGCCTGCCCACACCGTTTTCAGAAAATATTACAAACAGGAGACAGACATGACTTTATTAAAAACCATTTCCCGTGCCGCCTGCTGCGCGAGCCTGTCCCTGCTGGCGCTGGCATCCGCTGCGGCAGATTACCCGGTTGCAAAGGAAGGCACCTGGGTCGTCAAGGACTTCCGCTTTCATTCCGGCGAGATGCTGCCCGAGCTGCGCTTGAACTACAGCACCGTAGGCGCTGCCACCGGCGAACCCGTGTTGATCCTGCACGGCACCACCGGCTCGGGCACCGGCATGCTGACACCGGGGTTTGCGGGTGAGCTGTTCGGCCCAGGCCAGGCGCTGGATGCCAGCCGTTACTACATCATCCTGCCCGACGCGCTTGGCGCTGGCAAATCCAGCAAGCCCTCCGATGGCCTGCGTGCGGCCTTTCCAAAGTACAACTATGACGATATGGTGGACGCGCAATACCGCCTGGTCAAAGAACATTTGGGCGTCAAGCACCTGCGCGTGATCATCGGCAACTCGATGGGCGGCATGCAGACCTGGATATGGGGCGAGAAATACCCTGACTTCATGGACGCACTGGTGCCTATGGCCTCGCAGCCGTCCGAAATGTCCAGCCGCAACTGGATGCTGCGGCGCCTGATCGTG
>JANYFF010000344.1 GCA_025362825.1 Polaromonas sp.
TCTCCCTTCACCAAACTGCTGACGCAGGGCATGGTGCTCAACGACATTTACTCGCGCAAGGATGCCAAGGGCGGTGTTGAATATTTCTGGCCCGCTGATGTGGAAGACGTTCATGACACCAGTGGCAAGGTGATTGCTGCCACGCTCAAAAAAGACGGCTCGACGGTGAACTACGAAGGCGTGGGCACCATGAGCAAGTCCAAAAACAATGGCGTGGACCCGCAGGACCTGATTGAAAAATACGGCGCAGACACGGCCCGGCTGTACACCATGTTCACCGCGCCGCCCGAGGCCACGCTGGAGTGGAATGATGCCGGCGTTGAAGGCAGCTACCGTTTTTTGCGCCGCGTCTGGAATTTCGGCAGCAAGTTAAATGCTATGAATTCAGTAGCTTTAGGTGCAGGTTTTAAGGGGGCTTCAGCCTCCTTTGACAAGGAAACCAAGGCTTTGAGGCTGGAAGTGCACACGGTGCTCAAGCAGGTGGACTACGACTACCAGCGCATGCAGTACAACACCGTGGTTTCTGGCGGCATGAAGATGCTTAACGCCCTTGAAAATATCGCCCCCACGCTTGTCACTGCGTGTACTGCGCTGCCCCCCGAGGGGGCCGCTGCGCCTGCGGACTGGCAAAGCCAGACCCGCGGCCCCGGTTTGCTGGGTGCAGTGCATGAAGGCTTCAGCATCCTGCTCCGATGCATTTATCCGGCGACGCCGCACTTGGCGCATGCGCTGTGGGTCGACCTCGGTTACGCAGCCGAGCACGGCGATTTGCTCGATGCGCCGTGGCCCGAGGTCGATGCCTCTGCGCTGCAGCAGGACGAGATCGAGCTGATGCTGCAGATCAACGGCAAGCTGCGCGGGTCCGTCATGGTCAGTGCTACGGCCGACAAGGCCGCCATTGAGGCGGCGGCACTGGCCAGCGAAGCATTCGTCAAGCAGGCCGGCGGTGCAGCGCCCAAAAAAGTCATCGTGGTGCCTGGCCGTCTGGTCAACATCGTTGTCTGAAAATGCTTGAATTACCGATGCCAACCTTCAAGGAAAACCGCATGCAACGTCGTTTATGGCTAACCCTGGTGGCTTCATGGGCTGCGCTCAGTCTGGCCGCCTGTGGCTTTGAGCTGCGCAAGGCGCCTAACTTTGCTTTCAAGACGCTGTTCAGCCCCTTGCCAGAAGGTTCGCCGCTCGGGGTAGAACTCAAACGCTCGCTGGAGTCCAGCGGTGCCGTGCGCGTCATCACGGATGCGCGCTTTGTCGACCAGGCTGAAGTGATTCTGGAAGTGGTGACTGACCGGCGTGAAAAGGTGGTGGTCAGCCGCAATGCCGCGGGTCAAGTGCGTGAGTTCCAGCTGCGTTTGCGCTTCACCTTCAGGTTACGCAGCGCCAAAGGAGCAGAGCTGATTCCGGACGTTGAAATCCTGCAGCAACGCGACATCAGTTTCAACGAATCTGCCGTGCTCGCCAAGGAGACCGAAGAGGCCCTGCTGTACCGCGAAATGCAGGGCGATATCGTCCAGCAAATCATGCGCCGCCTGGCAGCCGTCACCTCTCTGTAAAGCGCAGGCCAAAAGGTATACGCATGAACCTCGCGCCCGCGCAGCTCGCAGAACACCTCAAGCGCGGGCTGAAAAGCCTTTACACGCTGCACGGCGATGAGCCGCTGCTGCTGCAGGAGTTCGCGGACGCCCTGCGGCTCCAGGCGCGCCAGCTGGGTTATACCGAACGCACCGTGCATACCGTGGCGGGCGCGCATTTTGACTGGAGCGAGGTGCTGGCCAGTGGCGGCTCTCTGAGTCTTTTTGCAGACAAACAGATTGTCGAAATCCGCATTCCCAGCGGCAAGCCGGGCAAGGACGGCTCGGTGGCGCTGCAGCAGATTGCTGAACGCGCCCAGGGCGATGACTCCACGCTCACCATCGTGATGCTGCCACGCCTGGACAGCATGACCGCCAAAGGTGCCTGGTTTGGCGCGCTTGACAGTTTCGGCGTGACCGTGAAGTTTGACCCTATAGACCGTCGCAACCTGCCGCAGTGGATCGCGCAGCGCCTGCAGATGCAGGGCCAGCGCGTCGCCGCCGGTGAAGAGGGCCAGCGCACGCTTCAGTTTTTTGCCGACCGTGTGGAAGGCAACCTGCTGGCCGCGCACC
Organism: Polaromonas sp.; assembly: GCA_025362825.1. Classification (GTDB taxonomy): domain Bacteria; phylum Pseudomonadota; class Gammaproteobacteria; order Burkholderiales; family Burkholderiaceae_C; genus Polaromonas. Next base: position 2,145 of record JANYFF010000344.1, read on the forward strand.
AGGAGATACAAAAGCTGGGCCTGCTGTATCCGGCCATCGAGGGCGGCGTGCTGGGTTTTGACGAGGTTGAAAACGCCGTGCTCAATGTGGCGCGCTATGACGTCTTCAAGCTGTCCGAGGCGGTGCTGGGCGGCCAGGCGGTGCGCGTGGCCCGCATGCTCGACGGCCTGCAGTCTGAAGGCGAGTCTGAAGTGCTGGTGCACTGGGCATTAAGCGAAGATATCCGCAGCCTGAAACGCGTCAAGGACGCCATCGCAGCCGGCCGGCCTATGCCCATGGCGCTGCGCGAAAACCGCGTCTGGGGCGTCAAGGAGAAGTTGTTTGAGCGCGTGCTACCCAATATCGGCGACGCCACGCTGGCCAATTTGCTCACCGCCGCACACAAGGTGGACGGCATCGTCAAGGGCCTGAAGCAACCCGACTGGCCGGCCAGCGGCTGGCAGGCGCTGCACCGGCTGGCGGGTATGGTGTGTGAACAGTGCGCAGCGCCAGCCCGTACCGACGGGCGTTCGGCAAACCGGTGACCTCAAACTAATATTTCAGTTGGTTTTTCACGATTTAGGCGATTCATTGCTCCTTTTGGGCTTCTGTCTGTCTCATTTGTTTTCGCCTTTTAAAGTCAACGGCCGAGCAGCTCGGTCTGGAGATCTGAGCGTCATGTTCGGAATACTTCTGGTCATATATGGGGGGGTGGGGTGGTATTTGGGTTTCTCTGATTAAGGGCAAAATAGAGCCATGAACGCGCCCGATCTCAAAAACGCACTGTCCCAGGACAGCGAAGTCGCCCACCTGATGAATGCCATGGGTTTGCAGGCAAAAGTGGCCTCTGCCCAGGTAGCGCGGGCGTCTGCAGCTATCAAAAACAAAGCGCTTCTGGCACTTGCGGGCTTGCTCAGGCAAAACCTCGCGCCACTGGAGGCATCCAATCAGCTGGACCTTGAACGCGCTACCGCCGCCGGACTGGCCGCACCTTTGCTGGACCGGCTCAAACTGACGCCGAAAATCATTGAGACCGTGGCCATTGGCTGCGAGCAGCTGGCTGCCATGCCTGACGTGATCGGCGAAATTATCGGCATGAAGGAGCAGCCCAGTGGCATACGCGTCGGCCAGATGCGGGTGCCGATTGGCGTGTTCGGCATGATTTACGAGAGTCGGCCGAATGTGACGATCGAGGCCGCGTCGCTGGCCATCAAGAGCGGAAATGCCTGTATTTTGCGCGGCGGCTCGGAGGCGATTGAGTCGAACAAGGCTCTGGCGGCGCTGGTGCAACACGCGCTGACCGCTGCCGGCCTGCCTGCGGACGCCGTGCAGCTGGTGCCGACCACCGACCGAGAAGCCGTGGGCCACTTGATCGCCATGCCGCAGTATGTCGATGTCATCATCCCGCGCGGCGGCAAGGGCCTGATCGAGCGCATCAGCCGTGACGCTAAGGTGCCGGTCATCAAGCACCTGGACGGCAACTGCCACGTCTATGTCGACGACCCCTGCGACATCGCTATGGCCGTCAAGGTGGCGGACAACGCCAAAACCAGCAAGTACAGCCCCTGCAATGCCAGCGAAGGCCTGCTGGTGGCGCGCAGCGTTGCTGCAGAGTTTTTGCCGAAGATTGGCGCCATTTATGCTGCCAAAGGCGTCGAAATGCGCTGTGATGAGGCTACAGCCCGCGTATTGCGGGCACATGTCGCTATTGAATCAGTAGCAAACATTGTGCTGGCGACCGAAGACGACTGGTATGAGGAATACCTTGCCCCCATCATCAGCATCAAGCTGGTCGAAGGCATTGACGAGGCGATAGAGCACATCAACAAATACTCCAGCCACCACACCGACGCCATCATCACCCGCGACCACATACATGCCCAGCGCTTTTTGCGTGAGGTTGATTCAGCCAGCGTGATGGTGAATGCGAGCACCCGCTTCGCAGATGGTTTCGAGTTTGGCTTGGGTGCCGAAATCGGCATTTCGACCGACAAGTTTCACGCACGCGGGCCGGTCGGTATAGAGGGGTTGACCTCGTTGAAGTACGTCGTCCTGGGCAACGGGGAAGTGCGCCTGTAATCCTGGGCCACCCGGGTGACGGGGCTGGAGTGGGGCCGGTGCCGGAATTCGACCGGTCAGCAGGCGTTACCCCTTGTAACCGGTTTGGCTGGCCCCAATATCCCTAAAATCCCTATTGTTATAGCCACACTGCATAACAAAATCTCCAATCGAAAGTGGCCGCATGGTTCCGCATCTCATTACTGCCCTGAACGGCCCCATCAATGAACTTGAGCAGCGCATTCTGGATTCCATGCCAGCAATCGAACGCTGGTTTCGCCTTGAATGGATGGAGCACACGCCGCCGTTTTACAGCTCGGTAGACGTACGCAACGCAGGATTCAAGTTGGCCCCGGTAGACACCAACCTGTTCCCTGGTGGGTGGAACAATCTGACGC
>JANYFF010000349.1 GCA_025362825.1 Polaromonas sp.
TGACGCCTGCCGGCGAGACGCTTTACAGCCAGTCGCTGGAGATGCTGCAGGGCCTGCAGTCCACGCGCGCCATGCTGCGCGGCCACACTTCTGCCGGCCAGGACGTGATCGAATTCGCAGTGCCGCACACGCTGGCGTTTACATTTTTCCCCGCTTGGGTCACCAGCCTGCGGGAGAAATTCGGCCCCATCAAAAGCCGCCTGATTGCGCTGAATGTGCACGACGCGGTGCTGCGGTTGGTCGAGGGGAGTTGCGACCTGCTGATCGCCTACCACCACGATTCGCAGCCTTTCCAGCTTGACCCGAACCGCTATGAAATGGTGACGCTGGGGCGCGAGGTGTTGTCGCCTTACGTCAAGCCCGACGCCGATGGACATCCGCTGTTCAGGCTTCCCGGCCGCGCAGGCCAGCCCCTGCCTTATCTAGGGTATGCCCCGGGCGCCTATCTGGGGCGCGTAGTAGACCTGATCCTTAAGCAGGCCAGCGTGGCGATTCATCTGGACCGGGTGTATGAGACCGACATGGCCGAAGGCCTGAAAGCCATGGCACTGGAAGGGCACGGCATCGCTTTTCTGCCTTCCAGCGCTGTAAAAAAGGAATTGCGAGCAAAAAAGCTCGTCAGCGCGGGGGAGCAGCTCGAAATGGTCATGGACATACGGGTTTACCGCGAACGGCCAGTCTCCAGCGACTCGGCGAAAAGTCCTGCGCAGGCACTCTGGACTTATCTTCAGTCCCAACCAGGCGTTGCCCCTGACGCGCCGGCTTTCAGACCTGCACCTAAGTAGCAACCCTGACTACCTATGAAAAAAATGCATGGGTAGCCAGCGAAACGGCATTGGCGGTTTTCAGCCTGAAAATTTACAGTTCGGTGGTTCTGCTTTGCATGGCGACAGGCCGCTGCTGAAGTTAGACGAAAAGCTGGCACAAAGGCTGCTTGCACAGTGTTATAGACAACGACTTGTATGTGTGCACCACATCGGGGCTGGATGGTTGTAGCCGGTTTTGAAACTCCTGAACTGATGCGTCGTCTTTCTTTTTTTAAACGGTCGTAACCAAAGCTGAAATGATCCCTTTAAAGCCCCGTTCCATACGGGCAGGCCGATCTGGAAAGCTCGGGTAAACCTTGGGACTGCCAGGGTACTGATTCTCTAAAATAGCGTTCACTAACCGTTTCATTTCATTACAGGAGACTCCATGAAACTAAAATTAGCCGTCCTCTCAATCGCGATGCTCGCAGCAGGCGGGGTTTTTGCCCAGGCAACCGACACCCTCGCCAAGGTCAAGGCCTCAGGCGTGATCACCATGGGCGTTCGTGACTCTTCTGGTGCGCTGTCGTACACCTTGGGTGACGGCAAATACACCGGCTACCACGTCGAAGTCTGCAACCGCGTTATCGCCGCTCTTGAAAAAGCCGCCGGCCGCAAGCTGGAAGTGAAATACCAGCCCGTGACCTCACAAAACCGCATCCCGCTGGTGCAAAACGGCACAGTCGACATCGAGTGTGGCTCCACCACCAACAATGCAGCGCGCCAGAAAGACGTTGCCTTTCTTGACACCACCTTTGTTGAAGAAGTCCGCATTGCCGTCAAGGCAAACTCGGGCATCACCTCAATTACCCAACTCAATGGCAAGAACGTGGCAACCACCACCGGTACTACCTCTGTCCAGACGCTGCGTAAGAACGAGCGCGCCAAAAACATCGATTTCAAGGAAGTTTTTGGCAAGGACCATTCCGACAGCTTTCTGCTGCTCGAATCCGGTCGTGCTGAAGCCTTCGTGATGGATGGCTCCATCCTGGCTGGCAACATTGCCACCGCCAAAAACCCGGCTGATTTCAAGATCGTCGGTGAGGTGCTGAGCGTTGAGCCGATTGCAATCATGGTCCGCAAGGACGATGCAGCCTTCAAGAAGCTGGGCGACGACACCATCAAGGACATGATCAAGACGGGCGACCTGGCCAAGCTCTGGGACAAATGGTTCATGCAGCCGATTCCTCCAAAGAATGCACGCGTCGGCCTGCCTGTGAGCGAAAGCACCAAGGCAGCCTGGGCGACGCCTAACGACAAGCCAATGGAAGACTACGTCAAGAAGTAATCCAGCGTAATAACAAAGCCCCGCCCGTGAGCATTCCTGGCGGGGTTTGTCTTTTGCTTCCGGCGTATGTAGCCAGAGAACAAGCATCTTTAACCATAGGCGGGAGTCACCATGAGTTGGGATTGGAAAGTATTTTTGAGCGACGACGGCAGTGGGCGCACCTATCTGCAATGGATGTTCGATGCCTGGGGCTGGACTCTGGCAGTCGCCGGCGCCTCCTGGGTGGTGGCCATGGTGGTAGGGGCGCTGATGGGGACCTTGCGCACTCTGCCCAACAGCCCCTGGCTGGTTCGCCTGGCCAATGCCTGGGTTGAGCTGTTTCGCAATGTTCCGCTGCTGGTGCAAATCTTCATCTGGTACTTTGTAGTGCCTAAAGTAATCCCGGCGATGAAAGAGCTTCCCAGCTTCATCCTGGTGGTGTTCGCCCTTGGATTTTTCACCTCGGCGCGTATTGCCGAGCAATTCCGTGCCGGTATCCAGGCGTTGCCACGCGGCCAGCGCTATGCCGGCATGGCAATGGGATTCACGACAGCGCAAACCTATCGCTATGTGATTTTGCCGATGGCTTTTCGCATCATCATCCCGCCGCTTACCAGCGAGTCCATGAACCTGCTGAAAAACTCTTCAGTGGCTTTTGCGGTGTCGATTGCAGAGCTCACCATGTTTGCCATGCAGGCACAGGAAGAAACCTCGCGTGGCATCGAGATCTATCTTGCAGTCACGCTGCTTTATGCAGTCTCTGCGTTTGCCGTCAACCGTGTCATGGCCTTTGTCGAGAAGAAAGTCCAGATTCCCGGTTTTGTCGTAGCCGGCGTTGCTGGCGGAGGACATTGACATGTTTGGACTCGACCTGAGTTTTTTAAGCTGGGACATCATCTCCAAGTTCGTCATCAAGGGCTTCATCTTCAGCATCGAGCTGACCGTGGTGTCCACAATTGGCGGCATTATTTTTGGCACCATCCTGGCGCTGATGCGCCTGTCGGGCAAAAAAATCCTGACGGTTCCGGCCACCATTTACGTCAATGGCATGCGTTCCGTGCCGCTGGTGATGGTGATCCTGTGGTTCTTTCTGCTGGTACCTGCGGGTTTTTACGCCATGATCCCTGGCGGCAGCAATTACCGGGCTGAAATTTCAGCCATCATCACCTTCGTGGCGTTTGAAGCGGCTTACTTCAGCGAGATCATGCGGGCCGGTATCCAGTCAATTTCACGCGGCCAGGTCAACGCTGGCCGTGCGCTGGGTATGACGTACGCGCAGAACATGAAGCTCATCATCCTGCCGCAGGCCTTTCGCAACATGGTGCCCATCCTGCTAACGCAAACCATCATCCTGTTTCAGGACACCTCGCTGGTGTATGCCATCGGTGCCTATGACCTGCTTAAGGGGTTCAGCACTGCAGGCAAGATTTATGGCCGACCTGAAGAGGCCTACCTGCTGGCGGCCGTGGTTTATTTCGTGATGTGTTTCAGCTTGTCGTATGTCGTCAAGCGTGTACAAACCAAAATTGCAATCATTCGGTAAGTTGCTTTTGAACGCAACTGCAAACGGATAAAACTGGAGAGAAGACGATGGCTATGATTGAAATGAAGGAAGTGTCCAAGTGGTACGGTCCTGTACAGGTCCTGAACAACTGCACCACCAGCATCAACAAGGGCGAAGTGGTCGTGGTGTGCGGGCCGTCGGGTTCCGGCAAATCAACCCTGATTAAAACCATCAATGCACTGGAGCCTTTTCAGAAGGGCCAAATCTTTGTGGATGGACAAGCCGTTCATGACCCGAAGACCGACCTGCCCAAGCTGCGCTCCAGAGTTGGCATGGTGTTCCAGAATTTCGAGTTGTTTCCGCATTTGAGCGTGACTGAGAACCTGACGCTGGCGCAGATGAAGGTGCTGAACCGCAAGCCGGATGAAGCCAAAACCCATGGTCTCAAATACCTGGACCGCGTGGGCCTGATGGCGCACAAGGACAAATTCCCCGGCCAGCTGTCGGGTGGCCAGCAGCAGCGTGTGGCGATTGCCCGCGCGCTCAGCATGGACCCGATCGCCATGTTGTTTGACGAGCCCACCTCGGCGCTCGACCCTGAAATGGTCGGCGAAGTGCTTGACTGCATGATGGGCCTGGCCAACGAGGGCATGACCATGATGTGCGTGACCCACGAAATGGGTTTCGCCAAAAAGGTCGGCAGCCGCGTGATTTTCATGGACGTCGGCGGCAAGATTCTTGAGGATTGCACCAAGGACGAGTTCTTCAGCCATCCTGAAAACCGCCAGCCGCGTACCAAGGATTTCCTCAACAAAATCCTGGCGCACTAACAAGCTGGCAGGCTGTGGCTCTACGCCGGCCCTTGTAGTTACTGAAGCCCCGCTTGCGGGGCTTTTTTGCGTCCGACGCGCATCCATGCCAATGCGACAATTAAGTCCATGACCCCACACGCCACGCCCCTGACTTCCTTGACCATCACACGCCCTGACGACTGGCACCTGCATGTGCGGGACGGTGACGCCCTGTACACCGTGGTGCCGCACACAGCCGCGCAGTTCGGGCGCGCCATCATCATGCCCAACCTGCGACCACCGGTGACGACGGCTGTGCAAGCGGCCGACTACCGCCAGCGCATCCAGGCAGCTGTGCCAGCAGGCGTGACATTTGAGCCGCTGATGACGCTGTACCTCACGGACAACCTGCCGCCTGACGAGATCAAACGCGCCAAAGATGCCGGTGTGGTCGCGCTCAAGCTCTACCCGGCCGGTGCGACGACCAACAGCGACGCTGGCGTCACCGACATGCGCAAGACCTACAAAACGCTTGAGGCCATGCAGCGCGAGGGCCTGTTGCTGCTGGTGCATGGCGAAGTCACCAGCGCGGACATCGACCTGTTTGATCGCGAGGCGGTGTTTATCGACACCCAACTTATCCCGATGCGCCGCGATTTCCCCGAGCTCAAAATTGTTTTCGAGCACATCACCACCAAAGAGGCAGCGCACTACGTGCGTGATGCGGACAAGTTCACAGGCGCTACCGTCACGGCCCATCACCTGCTCTACAACCGCAACGCCATTTTCACGGGTGGCATTCGTCCGCACTATTACTGCCTCCCGGTGCTCAAGCGCGAAACGCATCGTCAGGCGCTGGTAGAAGTTGCCACCAGCGACAACCCGCGGTTCTTTTTAGGCACCGACAGCGCGCCGCACCCCGCTCAACTGAAAGAGCACGCTACGGGTTGCGCCGGCTGCTACACGGCACATGCGGCCATGGAGCTGTATGCCGAAGCCTTTGATGCCGCCGATGCGCTGCACAGGCTGGAGGCATTTGCCAGCTTCAACGGCGCAGATTTTTACGGCCTGCCGCGCAACACCGGCAGCATCACCCTGAAAAAGGAAAGCTGGGTACCGCCCGAGAGTTTTGCGTTTGGCGAGGCCCAGCTCAAGCCGCTGCGGTCTGGGGAAAGCCTGCCCTGGCGCCTGGTTTGAGTCTGCAGGGGTCGCCGCACTCTGACGTATCGGGCAGCGCCGTTATTGACTGGTCACGTCCGTGGCTTGTACCGTTTGCTGCTTTGATGCCTGACGGGAGCCCGACGGAATGGGCACAGGCTGGCGGGACGGCCCGTGCGCTCAATGCGGCTGACAGGACGCCTGTACGTTTTGTGGCGCAGTCGGCCCTGACCGGGGGCCAGGCTTATGAGCAATTCATTCATGACACCGGGAGCGTGCCCACCCGCGACAACCTGCATGATTTGTTCAACGGACTGTGCTGGATGGCTTTTCCGCAGACCAAGAAAAAGCTCAACCAGTTGCAGGCTTCAGAGATCGCGCGCGCGGGTGTTCACGAAACCCGCGGCCCGGTGCGCGACGCACTCACGCTGTTTGACGAGAACGCCGCGTTCCTGCAGGCTCCCGAGGCGCTATGGGATGCGCTAACCGCACGCGACTGGCAGCGCCTGTTTGTTGAGCTGCGACCGCTGTGGGCTGAGGCCCGGCTAGTTCTGTTTGGCCACGCATTGCTTGAAAAGCTGGTTTACCCACGAAAACCCATCACGGCCCACGTTTATAGGGCGCAGTCTGCTATTTATTCAATAGCAATGACGGCAAGCATAACGGAACTCGATACGTGGATCGCAGCCGATTTGAGCGCGGATTGGCTTGCAGGGAAACCATTCGCTCCCATGCCCGTACTGGGTGTGCCGGGCTGGTGGCCGGACAACGAGAGCCCTTCGTTTTATGAGGACATCCTTGTATTTCGCCCGCCAAAATAGAAAATACGAATGAGTGGCCTGACACGATGTCCAGGCCCGGCCTGACTTGAATTGGCACTGGAATGCCGCATCTGTAAATAAGACTCTGGTGTGCTGCAGCTTTGTGGCTTGCGGTGCACCGGCCGCCTCACTGAAAAACTCCGCGGAGAACGTATGAAACGAATTTTGCTGTTTGTATTGACCAACCTGGCTGTGGTGGTCGTGTTGGGTATTGTCGCTAGCCTGCTCGGTGTGAATCGATACCTGACGCCCCAGGGCCTGAACCTGGGCATGCTGCTGGGCTTTGCCGCCGTGATTGGTTTTGGCGGCGCGATTATTTCGCTGCTGATCAGCAAACCGGTCGCCAAATGGAGTTCGGGGGTGCGCTTGATCAACGAGCCACAAAACGCCGACGAAGCATGGATCGTCGAAACCGTGCGCAAGCTCGCCACCACCGCCCATATCGGCATGCCCGAAGTCGGTATTTTTGAAGGTGCGCCCAATGCTTTTGCCACCGGCGCTTTCAAGAACTCAGCCTTGGTCGCCGTATCCACCGGCCTGTTGCAGGGTATGACACGCGAAGAAATTGAAGCCGTGCTCGGTCATGAAATCGCCCACATTGCCAATGGCGACATGGTCACCATGACATTGATCCAGGGCGTGATGAACACCTTCGTGGTTTTTCTCAGCCGAGTGATTGGCTATGCCGTAGACACCTTCTTGCGCCGCGGCAGCGACAACAACTCGGGGCCCGGCATCGGCTACTACATCAGCACCATTGTGCTCGACATCGTGCTCGGCTTTGCTGCGGCCATCGTGGTAGCCTGGTTCTCACGCCATCGCGAGTTTCGTGCAGATGCAGGCTCGGCAAACCTGCTGGGTCGCAAGCAGCCGATGATCAACGCACTGGCCCGCCTGGGCGGTATGGTGCCCGGCGAATTGCCCAAGACGGTCCAGGCCATGGGGATTACCGGTGGCATCGGCAAATTGTTTTCTACCCATCCTCCGATTGAAGAGCGCATCGCTGCCTTGCAGAATGCTGCGCCTGGGCAGGTGTGAGTCTGAGCTGAGCGAACGCTTTGCTCTTCACTAACCAGCCGGGTCTCGCCCCGGCGGGCGAAGCAAAAGAAAGTGACTAGCCGCCAGGCTACCCCTGGCCTGGTAGTGAAGGGCGTTAACCTTAATCCGAAGCCGAAGCCAGCACCACCTGATCCCGCCGCACCCTCTCCAGTACCGCAGAAACCTCTCGAAGATTCATCCCGTACATATCGGCAAACTCGGCTTCCGACTTGCCGCTCGCCGAAAAGGCAGCCATCAAGGCATCTCGTTTTGCAGCTTCGAGTTTGAGCTGCGCCAGCGCGTCGTCCACCAGTGCATTGGTAGCTTCATCCTGCACGCGGACGCGTTCGGCGTAGTCATCCAGCGACAGGCCTGAGGCTTCGATAGCCTCCATCAGGCGCACGCGGAGTTTTGGGCGCAGGTCTTCCCTGGCGCGTGCCTGCCGGCGTCGGAACACTTCGAGGATGGCGTGGTGAACGTGTTCTGGCGCTACTGGCTCGACGGGCTGGCCATCGAGGTCATGGCGCGCCTGGCCTGCTGCCACGCATTCGAGGTAGCGGGTTGACCGGGCGTGCTGCCCCATAGCCAGCTTTAGCTCGTCTTTCTTGAAATCATCCGGATGCCGTGCCAGCAGGTCCTGGAACACGCCCAGCTTGAGCGGCAAAAACTGCGCGCCGAAGAGCTGGGGGTACAGCTCAAACAATTTCTCCAATACGGGATTGACCGCGCGCGGCTGGCGGGGCGTTGCAGGGCCCGGGCGCTGGCGGGATTTTGGGGGTGTGGCGGCTGCGGTTACGTCGGTCATCGTATCAATCGAAAGGGTTGTGTGAGAGTTGCTGCATTATCGCGGCCGGAACATTTTGAAAAGATTGTCTTTGGTGACAATGAAATAGTCGGCAGGGCCACCGCCGCGCAGAATGGTTTCCGAGGAGGCTGTGTCGTAGATGCCGTCTTTGAGCAGGCGCTGTGCAATGTGAACGCCGACCACCTCGCCCAGCACCAGCCAGGTTGGTACCGGTACGCCGTCCACCCCCTGCAACTGCACGATTTGCGTGAGGCGGCATTCAAAAGACACGGGGCTTTCCAGCACACGCGGTACCGCAATGCAATGCGACGCCACAGGTGTCAGGCCAGTCAGCTCAAACTCGTTGACTTCGGGTGGTACGGCTGCGCAAGACAGATTCATTTGCTCGGCCACTGGGCGTGTCGCAAGGTTCCAGCAAAACTCGCGCGTTTGCCGGATGTTGCGCAAGCTGTCTTTTTCGCCAATGCTTGAAAACCCGATGAGGGGCGGCGTGTAATTGAAGGCATTGAAAAAGCTGTAAGGCGCCAGATTCAGGCCACCCTGCGCGTTTTGCGAAGAAATCCAGCCAATCGGGCGCGGGCCGACGATGGCATTGAAGGGGTCATGCGGCAAGCCGTGGCCTTTTGAAGGCTCGTAGAAATGGGTGTCAGTGTTCATGGTTAAACCTTGTCGGTAATACTGCGGGCCACGGCTTCGGCGACTTCAATGCCATCAACACCCGCCGACAAAATGCCGCCGGCGTAACTGGCGCCTTCGCCGGCGGGATACAGGCCCTTGACGTTGAGGCTTTGAAAGTCGTCGCCGCGAGTCATCCTGATGGGCGATGACGTGCGGGTCTCCACACCGGTCAGTACCGCATCATGCATGTCGAAGCCGCGGATTTTTTTTCCGAAAACAGGAATGGCCTCGCGCATCGCGGCAATCGCATAGTCGGGCAGGGCGCTGGCCAGATCGGTCATCAGCACGCCGGGTTTGTACGATGGCTCAACGTTGCCCAGTTGGGTGGATGGCTTGCCCGCTACAAAGTCACCGACCAGCTGGCCGGGCGCCTCATAGTTGCTGCCGCCCAAGGTGTAGGCATGTGACTCAAGCCGGCGCTGGAACTCAATGCCGGCGAGCGGTCCGCCCGGGTAGTCTGCCGGCGTGATGCCGACCACGATGCCGGCGTTGGCATTGCGTTCATTGCGTGAATACTGACTCATGCCGTTGGTCACCACGCGCCCGGCCTCGGAGGTGGCGGCAACCACGGTGCCGCCGGGGCACATGCAAAAGCTGTAGACCGAACGGCCCCTTCCGGCGCCGGTTTCGGCGTGATGCACCAGCTTGTAGTCAGCCGCACCCAGCAGCGGATGGCCGGCGTGCTGGCCCAGGCGCGCGCGATCAATCAGGCCTTGGGGATGCTCAATCCGGAAACCAACCGAAAACGGCTTGGCCTCCATGTACACACCGCGCTCATGCAGCATGGTGACGGTGTCGCGCGAGCTGTGACCGAGTGCCAGCACGACGTGATCGGCGCGCAGCTCGTAGCGGGTGTTGTCCTGCAGGTTTTGCACCGTCAGACCGCGTATCTGGCCATCCTCAATCAGCACATCGCTGACGCGCTGCTCAAAGCGCACCTCCCCACCCAGCGCGATGATCTGCTCACGCATGTTCTCGACCACCTTGACCAGCTTGAAGGTGCCGATATGCGGCTTGCTGACAAGCAGGATTTCATCAGGCGCGCCGGCCTTGACAAATTCCAGCATGACCTTGCGGCCCAGGTGCCGCGGGTCCTTGATCTGGCTCCAGAGTTTTCCGTCTGAAAACGTACCCGCGCCGCCTTCTCCAAACTGCACATTCGACTCCGGGTTCAGCACTTTTTTGCGCCACAACCCCCACGTGTCTTTGGTGCGCTCGCGCACTTTTTTGCCGCGCTCCAGCACGATCGGTTTGAAGCCCATTTGCGCCAACAACAAGGCTGCGAAGATGCCGCAGGGGCCAAAGCCGACCACCACAGGGCGAATGGCTGGCGCAGCATCGACATGCGCCATCGGATAGTAGTGCTGGTCAGGCGTCGGCCGGATGTGTGGGTTGCCTTCAAACTGCCCAAGCAATCGGGCTTCGATTTCGGCCGATGCAAGCGCGACGTCCGCGATATAGACCAGCAGGAGCTTTTGCTTGCGCGCGTCGTAACTGCGTTTGTAGATGCTGTGGCTGGCCAGGTCGCCAAGGGCGATGCCCAGTGTTTTGGCGATCAGTGCTGGCAGCGCGTCGTCCGGATGGTCGAGCGGCAGCTTGAGTTCGGTCAGGCGAATCATGGAAACCGGTTGCTTTCGTGGATCTGTTTTTCGGATCTAACCGGGTATTTTAAGTTGCGCGGATAATCCGGGGTGTGAAGCCTGCCAGACCGCCGCTGGTGCCATATGGGAAACCTGGCACTGGAGGAACGTCCGGACTGCACAGGACAGCGTAGGAGGTAACACCTCTCCACCGCGAGGTGAGGATTAGAGCAACAGAGACGAGTCGGCTTTTGGGGCAACCCGAAGGCCGGGTGAAACGGGCAATCTCTACGCGCAGCAATACCAAATAGGCCAGCATTGAAGCGGTTCGCTGAGCTGGCGGGTAGGTAGCACCGAGCCGGTGGGGTGACCCCCGGCCCAGATTAATGGCGGTCACACTGGGGCGTCGCAAGACGCCTCAGCGCACAAAATCCGGCTTATCGGCGGGCTTCACACTTTATTTAGACGGTCGCGCTATCAGGCGCAAACTCCTAGGCTTCAACAAAGGCTTGTTCACGTTTCTTCTTCACTGCCGGCAGTAACACCACCAGCAGCAGCAGAACGCAGGTCACCAGCAAGCCAGCTGATAGCGGGCGCGTTACAAATGTGCTCCAGTCGCCGCGTGACAAGAGCAGCGCCCGGCGCAGGTTTTCTTCCATCATCGGGCCCAGGATAAGCCCGAGCAACAAGGGCGCAGGTTCGGCCCGCAACTTGTTGAATAGGTAGCCGATCACGCCAAAAACACCTACCACCCAGATGTCCCATGTGTTGTTGTTGGTGGAGTAAACACCGATGGAGCAGAACAGCACAATGGCCGGAAACAGGAAACGGTAGGGAACTGTCAGCAGTTTGATCCAGATACCTATCAGTGGCAGATTCAAAATCACCAGCATTGCGTTACCGATCCACATTGACGCGATCAGGCCCCAGAAAAGCTCAGGGTTGCTGGTCATCACCTGAGGACCGGGTTGAATGTTGTGAATCGTCATGGCCCCGACCATCAGCGCCATCACCACGTTTGAAGGAATGCCGAGTGTCAGCAGGGGAATGAACGACGCCTGCGCGCCTGCATTGTTGGCGGCTTCTGGGCCAGCTACACCGCGAATGTTGCCCTGGCCGAAAGGCACTTCTCCGGGGCGGCCTTTCATCTTTTTCTCGATGGTGTAGGCAGCAAAGGCCGACAACAGCGCACCGCCGCCCGGAAGAATGCCCAGTGCGCAGCCCAGGGCGGTGCCGCGCAACACCGCAGGTGTCATGTCCTTGAAGTCCTGCGCGGTCGGAAACAGACCCTGCAACTTGACCGCAAACACCTCGCGCTGGTCCTCGCGCTGCGCCAGGTTGCTGATGATTTCACCGTAGCCAAAAATGCCCATCGCAATGGCTACAAAGCCGATGCCGTCGGTTAGCTCAGGTACGTCGAAACTGAAACGCGCCACGCCCGAATTCACGTCGGTGCCGACAAGCCCCAGCAGCAAGCCCAGCAAAATCATACCGACCGCCTTGAGCAGCGAGCCGGATGCCAGCACCACTGCGCCAATCAGACCAAGCACCATCAAGGCAAAATATTCTGCCGGACCAAACTTGAAGGCGACTTCGGTAAGTGCTGGCGCAAATGCTGCGATCATCACGGTCCCGACGCAGCCTGCAAAAAACGAACTCAATCCGGCCGCGGCAAGCGCCGGACCGGCGCGCCCTTTTCGGGCCATCTGATAACCATCAATACAGGTGACGACCGATGAAGATTCACCCGGCAGGTTTACCAAAATAGCGGTGGTCGAACCGCCGTATTGGGAGCCGTAATAAATACCGGCCAGCATGATCAACGCCGACACCGGGGGCAATGCGTAAGTGGCAGGCAGCAGCATGGCAATGGTTGCCGCAGGGCCGATGCCGGGCAACACGCCGATCAAGGTGCCCAGCAGGCAGCCTACAAACGCATACACAAGATTGATGGGCGTAAAGGCAACGCTAAAGCCGAGGGATAAATGTGAAAGCAATTCCATTTTTTATTTTCAGCCTGTGATGAATTCTGGCCATACGGGAAACTGCAGCTTGAGTGCCAGCACAAAGACCAGGTAGCTGCCGATGGCCAGTGCGGTGGCCAGAATAAGCGTCGGTTTGAACTTCCAGCTGGCCTGAGCCATGCTGGCGATAAAGGTCAAGGCGTAAATGCCGACGATCATGCCGAAAGCCGGTATGCCGAAGTCTCGTACGCCTGCCAGCAAGACGCCGAACACGACGTTTGCCGCAATCACATAGAACAGGGGTCTCCAGGCCCATTTCCCGATCTTCTCTTCGTTCGAGGTTTTGATCGACAGCGCGTTGAAGGTCACTCCTGCGCCAACAAGCGTCATCAGAATGCCCAGCATGAACGGGAAGTAGCCTGGCCCCATGCGCCCGGCGCCGCCGATGTTGTAGTTGGTCGCACCCCAAGCAAACGCGATACCGGTAGCCATAAACATGATGCCGGAATAAAAATCCGGCTCGTTTTTGATCTTCAAGACTTTGTCTCCTGCTTAATAAAAATGTCTCACTCTGGCAAATTCCTGCAGCCGTTATTGCAGCGTTTTGAATAGACTGGCTATTGCAGCAATGCGAAACAGTCAAACCGCCGTAAACGGCCGTTGTGCAGCGATCAGCCATGTAAGCGGCTGAAACAAGATGCAAGTTATTCGCTTTCGTGAGAGTGACAGCGTAGGCGCCTCGTCATATCGTGTAAATTCGTATTTAAAGTGAATTTATTTCGAGAAATACGAACAATCGGTGGATCAGTCTGGCTGACAGGCTGCTTCTTATTTCAGGGTCGACCGTGAACTTCAAACATCTGCATTATTTTTGGGTGGCCGCGAAGGCTGGCGGCATCGTGCGCGCGGGCGAACAACTTCACACCACGCCGCAAACACTGTCGGGACAAATCAAGCTTTTGGAGTCCTCACTGGGCTTGCAGTTGTTCCGTAAAAAAGGCCGCCAAATTGAGTTGACCGACGACGGGCGGCTGGCGCTGGGCTATGCCGAGAAGATATTCGCGCTGGGTGCAGAAATGGAAACTGCCCTCAAGCAGGCACAGGATAAAGAGAGCGTCCTGGAGTTTCGCGTCGGGGTGACTGATTCCGTGGCGAAGTCCGTGGTTTACCGCCTGCTGGAGCCCGCGTTGTCCATGCAGCAAGCGGTCAGGTTGATTTGCAGCGAAGGAAAGTTTCCTGA
>JANYFF010000356.1 GCA_025362825.1 Polaromonas sp.
CACCGGGCAGCTGGTGGCGTTTGGCCTGTTCCGGTTTTTTGACGCCGTCAAGCCGGGCCCGGTCGGCTGGGCCGACCAGCATTTCAAGGGTTTCAACGCACGCGGCGGTTTCGGCATTCTGTTTGACGACTTTGTAGCGGCCTTCTGCACCCTGCTGGTGATCGCTGCCTGGAGATTCTGGCAATGAACGACGCGCTATTAAATAGTGAGCATCAGGCGCCCGCAAATCCGGGTCTGCTGGCCGATTTGCTTATTAAAAAAAGCCTCAAGCTGGTCACAGCAGAAAGTTGTACTGGCGGCATGATTGCAGCAGCCTGCACAGACTTGGCAGGTTCGAGCGCATGGTTTGAACGAGGCTTTGTTACCTATTCCAACGACGCAAAAGCCGAATCGCTCGGCATAAGCGCCACGTTGATCGCAGATCACGGCGCCGTTAGCGAAGAGGTTGTCCGCGCGATGGTTCAGGGCGCCATTTCCCACTCCAAAGCCCAGGTCGCTGTAGCCGTGACCGGTGTGGCCGGACCAACGGGCGGGAGCCGCGACAAGCCCGTCGGTACCGTCTGGTTTGGCTGGTTGGTAGGAGAACAGGTCACCGCGGAACGCATGCTGTTTAAAGGCGACCGGGCTGCAGTTAGGGCAGCCACGGCGCGCCATGCATTGCAGCGTCTGGTCGCGCTTCTGAGCTAACGGACACTTTCTTCAAGTAGCCGCAACGCTGGTAGGTGGTTACTACGCCACAGTAGACGCAAGCCTTCCCTTGCTTTCCAATAGCAGCTGTTCGATCAACCGCGTTCCGGCAGACCGGGCAACTTTATATTTCCCTACCAGGACTTTCTAATGCCATGGCTCATCCTTTTCGTCGCCGGTCTTTTTGAAATCACCTGGGCCATTGGCCTGAAGTACACCGAAGGCTTTACCCGACTATGGCCCACCGTTGGTACCGTCGCCGCCATGGCGCTCAGCGTTGCCCTGCTGGGTCTGGCGATGCGCACCTTGCCTGTGGGTACGGCCTATGCTGTCTGGACGGGCATCGGCGCCGTGGGCACGGTTATTTTGGGCATTATTCTGTTTGCAGAGCCTGCTACCGCCGCACGGCTGGTTTGCCTCGGTCTCATCATGGCGGGCATTCTGGGGCTCAAGCTGACAAGCCCGGTGTAGAGTCGGGGTTGCGGGGCGGCACGCCATAAGGCATCCCCGTCAACCGACCACTCACTGGACCGCCAGCATGCACCCCAACCAGACCACCCTTGAAAATTTCTACACTGCGTTTGCCAGACTGGATGCGGACACCATGGCAGCCTGTTACGCGCCTGATGCAGAGTTTGACGACGAGGCGTTTTCGCTGCGCGGGCACACCGAAGTCACCGGCATGTGGCGCATGCTTTGCGGCGCGACCAAGGCGAAAGGCGCCGATGTCTGGAAGCTGACCTACAGCGGCGTGCAGGCTGACGCCAAAACCGGTAAGGCCCATTGGGAAGCAGACTACCGCTTCAGTGCGACGGGCCGCATGGTGCACAACGTGATTGATGGCGTGTTTGAATTCAACGAACAGGGCCTGATCAAAAAGCACCGTGACAGCTTCAATTTCTGGACTTGGGCTCGCCAGGCCCTGGGGGCGCCCGGGCTGCTGCTGGGCTGGACACCGGTTTTCCACCAGAAGGTCCGAAAGACCGCTGCCGCCAATCTCAAGAAATTTCTCGCTACCCGCGCGAGCTGACAGGAGCCGCATATGAACTGGTTTGACGGCTTTGAATCGCGCAGTTTTGAGGTCAATGGCGCCTCCATCAACGCAAAGGTTTCGCATGTCACGCCAGGCGATGCAAAGCGGCCCGCGCTCTTGCTGCTGCATGGCTTTCCGCAATCGCATGTGATGTGGCACCGCGTTGCCCGGCAGCTGGCGCAGCATTTTTTCCTGGTCATACCCGACCTGCGCGGCTACGGCGATTCGTCCAAGACACCGGGCCTGCCTGACCACAGCAACTACAGCAAGCACAACATGGCGCGCGACATGGTTCTGGTGATGGATGCGCTGAGCGTGGACCAGTTCAATGTTTGCGGCCATGACCGGGGCGGGCGCGTCGCGCACCGGCTGGCGCTGGACCATACAGCGCGCGTCCAAAAACTTTGCGTCATCGATATTGCCCCGACGCTGGACATGTACGAAGGCAACAGCCTGAGCGCGCCCTATATGGACTTCGCCCGCGCCTACTACCACTGGTTTCACATGCTGCAACCCGCGCCCTTGCCGGAAATCATGATGGGCGCCAACCACCCAGAGACCGCAAAAGCCTACCTGCACGCCAAGCTGGGCGGCTGGGGCAGCGCTGGCCTCGGCTACATCGAGCCGGAGGCGCTGCTTGAATACGAACGCACTTTTTGCAATGCTGCAGCCCTGCACACCGCCTGTGAAGACTACCGCGCCAGCGCCGGCATTGACCTGCAGCACGACCGCGAAAGCCGTGAGCGTGGCGACAAGCTGGCCTGCGACCTGCTGGTGCTATGGGGCGAAAAAGGCGTGGTGAACCGGCTGTTTGATCCGATGACGCTGTGGCAGGCCCAGTGCAAGGGCACAGTCAGCGGCAAGATCATGCCGGCCGGGCATTTCATTCCTGAAGAACTGCCCGGACCCACGGCTGAGGCGCTGACGGCATTTTTTGCCTGAACCTGCAGCGCGAGCGACTTAACAAGTCATAGCTCCCGGATAAGAGTCCGGGGTGACTCTGCTAGTTGGCCCCGTGACACTTCTTGTACTTTTTGCCACTGCCGCAATGGCAAAGGTCATTGCGCCCGGGAGTTGCCTCAACCCGCACCGTCTCCACTTTGGGTCCCAGTGTCTTCCACAACTCACGCAGGTCATACACCGCCCAGATCGCTTCACCGAAGGCATTGAGCCGGTCTATGCTGGTGCTGGGCGCGCCTTCTTCGCTCAGGGGTGAGACTTCCGGTGCTGCGGTGTCGTCTTCGGTCATGGCGACCACGGCCTGCAGAGCGTCGTCCAGCCATTTGGCGGCATCCTTGTCGCGGGGCGCCGTCCATTCGTCAGGCCAGCACTCCACTGCAAACATGAAGCCCAGCGCCCAGACCTGCGCAAAAGCAGGCAGATCTTCGCCCTTGAAGCCAGCCTGTTCTTCAGGAGGCATGTCGGCGACTGCGCCGCGCACGTCCATGACTTCAGGGTGGTAGCAGCGGTCGTCCTCCAGCGAGTCCACTTCAGAATCAAGCGCTGTACTGACTTCTGCGCGGCGCTGGTTCCATAACGCCATGAAGCGTGCGCGCTGTGCGTCATCAGTAAACGAACCGTGCTCTTCATGATTGAAAACCTCACCGGAAGCCGGCAGACCGAGCAACGCCGACAGCACGTCGTCGTCTGCCAGCGGC
The DNA here is from genome assembly GCA_025362825.1 of Polaromonas sp. Lineage (GTDB taxonomy): Bacteria > Pseudomonadota > Gammaproteobacteria > Burkholderiales > Burkholderiaceae_C > Polaromonas. The sequence goes on from JANYFF010000356.1 coordinate 3,379, forward strand.
CGGCGGGTGCAGATCACGGCAGCCATGAAGCCTTCACAAAACTCCCACTGCGGGGTTTCGTCGTAGCGCAGGCGCAAGTCGTCAAGAATGGCGTCAAGTTCGTCGAAGGCTTCGACTTCAAGAAATGCTTGGTCTGCGGCGGTATTGGAAGGCTTGCTGGCGTCGGGTTTCATGGGGAAATACTCATGTAAACGCCACAGGGCGCTCTTATGATGCAAAGTGTATATCCCGCCGGTCGTCCACCATCTCGTTCATTCTTCACACGCGTTACGAAAGCGCCCCATGCTCCAGCGACTAGATGCCCTGCTCCCCATGCGCTACAGCTTTATGGCGCTCTGCGCTTTTGGAATACTGCTGGCATTGTTCAGCCTGGTTGTTTTCGGCGTGGGCTGGCTGGCGCTGGTTGTTTGCCTGGCACTGGTCGCTGTAGGCGTCCATGACATGCGGCAAAGCCGCCACGCCATCCTGCGCAATTACCCTGTGATAGGCCACCTGCGCTTTTTGTTTGAATACATCCGTCCTGAAATACGCCAATACTTCATTGAAAGCGATAGTGAAACGACGCCGTTTTCACGCGCGCAGCGCTCGCTGGTGTACCAGCGATCCAAGGGTGAGCCGGACAACCGGCCCTTCGGTACGCAGCTTGATGTGGGCATGCAGGGCTACGAGTGGGTGAACCATTCGATGGCGCCAACGCGGTTGCCAACACATGACTTCCGCCTCTGGATAGGGGGCCACCCGGGGGCGGCGCCCCTGTCGGTTGAGTCCTGCACCCAGCCCTACCACGCCAGCGTATTTAATATTTCCGCTTTGAGTTTCGGCTCGCTGTCGGCCAACGCCATCCTGGCGCTGAACAAGGGTGCACAGCTAGGCGGCTTTGCACACGACACCGGCGAGGGCTCGATCTCAAGCCACCACCGCATTCACGGTGGCGACCTGATATGGGAGATTGGTTCAGGCTACTTTGGCTGCCGCAATGACGATGGCAGTTTCAGCGATGAACGTTTTACCGCCAATGCACGCGAGCCCCAGGTCAAAATGATTGAACTGAAGATGAGCCAGGGCGCCAAGCCTGGCCATGGCGGCATTCTGCCCGGCCCCAAGGTCACGGCAGAAATCGCCGCCGCACGTGGCGTGCCCGAGGGCAAAGACTGCATCTCGCCATCCAGCCACAGCGCGTTTTCAACACCGGTTGAAATGATGCATTTCATCGCCCGCCTCAGAAAGCTTTCAGGCGGCAAACCCACCGGCTTCAAGCTGTGTATCGGCCACCCGTGGGAATGGTTTGCCATCGTCAAGGCCATGCTTGAAACCGGCATCACGCCAGACTTCATCGTCGTCGATGGCGCAGAAGGCGGTACCGGCGCCGCGCCAGTGGAGTTTAGTGACCACGTCGGCGCGCCGCTGCAGGAAGGCCTGCTGCTGGTGCACAACACGCTGGTCGGCGTCAACCTGCGCGAGCGGATCTCGGTTGGCGCTGCCGGCAAGATAGTCACCGCTTTTGACCTGGTTCGCCTGATGGCGCTGGGCGCTGACTGGTGCAACGCCGGTCGCGGCTTCATGATGGCACTGGGTTGCATACAGGCCCAGACCTGCCACACCGGCACCTGCCCGACAGGGGTGACCACGCAGGATCCGGTGCGCCAGCAAGCGCTGGTCGTCCCGGACAAGGCCGAGCGGGTGCGTAACTTTCACCGCAGCACGCTGCACGCCCTGCAGGAACTGGTCCAGGCCGCCGGGCTGGATCACCCGCGCGACCTAAACGCCCACCACATCGTGCGGCGCCTGACCAGCACCGAGGTGCGTTTGCTCAGCAACCTCATCATGCAGGTGCAGCCCGGCGCCTTGCTGGGCCCGCTCGACAAGCTTGACAACGTTTTTCGGGTCTATTGGCCTCTTGCCCAGGCCAGCAGCTTTCGCGCGGTGGAGAGCGCTTTGCCCCCCATGTAAACCGGCGCCGCGTCGCGCTGCGCACTTACATTTCAAAAAAAAATTCCTTGATGCAAGGGTTTTCCCTATTTGCATACCAATGCATGGCATTGACATTGCATACGTATGCAAACAACTGGTAAAGAGTAAAACCATGATCAGATACCTCAAACGTGGCAAAAGTGTGCAAGTGAGAGCCGATGACGATGTCAAGGTTCGGGCCACCGTCGAAGCCATCATCAAGGATGTGGAAAGCCGTGGCGACGACGCCGTACGCGACTACAGCCGCAAATTCGACAACTGGAATCCGGCAGATTTCAGGCTGAGCCAGGGCGACATCGAGAGCGCGGTCAAAAGCCTGTCGGCGCGGGAAATTGAAGACATCACCTTTGCACAAAAACAGGTGCGCAACTTTGCGCAAATCCAGCGAGCATCCATGCAGGATGTCGAGGTCGAAACGCACCCGGGCGTCATCCTCGGCCA
>JANYFF010000367.1 GCA_025362825.1 Polaromonas sp.
TTCATCGTGCCGTCCAGCCACAAGGTGTAAAACGCGTTGCCGAGGTCGTAGTGCGCGTGGATATTCTTCTGGCTGTTGGCCTTGGTGTTGCGGTTGAGCAGGTGCTTGACGCGGTAGGCCAGGCGGCCCAGCCAGGTGCCGTAGATGGCGTCTTCGACTTCCTTGCGGTTGATGATGAAAACGCGCAGTAACTCGGTCAAATGTGGCGTGGTCCAGTCGCCAGCGATAAAGCTTTCAGCAAAACCAATGTCGCCTGATTTGAGGGCTGCGCTGCAGACATTCCAGTTCAGCAGGTGCAGGCTGGCCATCGGGCTTTCGCCACTTCCGAAGCGCTGTACCGAGCCATCCGGCAACTTGACTGTCAGCGTGCCGTGCTTCAGGCGCAACAGCAGTTTGAGGGTTGCGCGCGCGGCAGACGGCGCATCGCCCGGCATTGAAAACGCCGGGCTGCCAGGGGTGGAGGTGTTGAGTGTGTTCATCGCGTCACAAAGATTTCAGGAGGCCTGGGTTTGCTGAAAAAGGGCACACGCTTGCGCCATAACTTGAAGGCTTGCCAGTGAATGCGTGCCACCACGCCAAAGGTCATGGCGGGGTAGCGCCACAGGGCCGTGTGCAGGCTGGCGCGGGTAATGGGCTCAAGCGTGCCGCTGACGCTGGTTTCCAGCAGCGGGCCTGCGTCGTCGTCATAGTCGATGCGGGCAACGGTTTTCTCGATGCCGCCGTGACCGGTGCGCATAAAGCGAAAACGGTAGCTGCCTTCGAGTGTGCAAAAGGGCGAGACATGGAAGACCTTGTCGGCCCGGAGTTCCTGTCCGTAACGCGGCTGGTCGAGCAGGTAGCAGTGGCGCTCGCCAAAGGTGTTGTTCACCTCCACCACGACGGCCCGCAGGCTGTTGTCTGCAGCATGGCAATACCAGAAGCTCACCGGCTTGAAGGTGTAGCCGAGAACGCGCGGGTAGGTGTGCAGCCATATCTCGCCGGTAGCGTCTTCAACGCCTTCGCGCAGCAGCAACTCGTCTAGCCAGTCGATAGCGTTGTCGCGGCCATCGCCGTGGTCGCGGTCAAAAAAGCTCAACATGCCGCGCCGGTTGTGTGCCAGCGCGCCGCTGCCGTGTTGCTGCATGGCACGCATCGGCAGCATCAGAAAATAGGTGGGGTAGGCAAAAGCGTTTCGTGCTGGTTTCAGCCGGGTGTGTCTGACCTGGCCAAAACCAATCAGGGGGACGGCAGTCATGCCGCTGCTCCAGCTGTATCAGCCAGCAATTGCTGCGCAACCTGCAGGCCGGACTTCAGGCCATCTTCATGAAAGCCGTAACCCGTCCAGGCACCGCAAAAATAGGTATTTTGCTTTCCCTGCAATTGCGGCAACGCGCCCTGCGCACGGATGGCTGCAAGGTCGAAAACCGGATGTGCGTAGTCAAATTCACCCATGATGTGATTACGCGCAATCTCCCGCACCGGATTCAGGGACACCACCACCGGCTGGGTGAAGGGCAGGGGCTGCAGCATGTTCAAAAGGTAGTGCAGGCAGACCTGTGCTGACTCGCGGTCAGTTTGCTGCGCCCGCTCGTAGTTCCAGGCAGCCCAGGCGAGTTTTTTGGCGGGTAGTACAGAGGCATCGGTGTGCAGCACGGCGCGGTTCGACTGGTAACGGATGGCGCCCAGCACGCGCTGCTCGGCGTATGTGGCGTTATGCAGCATGGCCAGTGACTGATCGGAGTGCGCGGCCAGCACCACCTTGTCAAAACGCTCTGCGTTGTTGTCTGTGACGATGCGAACGCCTTCTGCATCGCGTTCGACCAGCCGCACCGGCGTATCGAGGCGCTTGTTCGGGATTTGCGCAACAATTTTCTCAACATAATGACGGGCGCCGCCCGCCACCGTCCACCATTGCGGCCGGTTGGCAACCTGTATCAGACCGTGGTTGTAGCAAAACCGGATCATGGTAGCGACCGGAAATTGCAACATCTGGTCTGTCGGACAGGACCAGATACAGCCCATCATGGGCAGGAAGTACCAGTCGCGAAACTCGTCCGAAAATTTGTGCGTCTTGAGGAAATCGCTGAGCGGCTGGAGCATGGCTGCTTCTCCATGGGCGTTGGCGATGTCTGTAGTGATGCGGTTAAACCGCATGATGTCGCGCAGCATGCGCAAGAACTTCCAGCTCACAAAGTTGCGGCGTTGCGCGAACACACTGTTCAGGCTGGAGCCGCTCCACTCCAGGGCCCGGCTGCGACCACCGACGCCTGGCACTTTGACCGAAAACGACATGTCTGATTTGGCGGTTTCGACGCCCAGGTCGGCAAACAGCTTGATCAGGTTGGGATAGGTGCGCTCGTTGAAGACAAGAAAACCTGTATCGACTCCGTGGGTGACCGGCCCCCGCGACGTGGGCAGTGTAACGTCGACAGTGTGTGTATGGCCACCAAAGTAGCTGCCTGCTTCAAACAGGGTGATCTCAGCATGGCCCTCAAGCGCGTGGGCGACCGCCAGTCCGGAGATGCCGGAGCCGACGATGGCAATACGAGGAAGCGTGGGCGGGTGGCTGCGCAAGGTCAGCCACCGGAATATAAAAATGTTGCGAAGCGCCCCGGCGCGAACAAGGGAGGGAGGGAGGAGGAGAACCGCGCCGAAATTTCATCCAGGCCTGAAAGGTCTGGGTGGCTTCGCAACAAGGAAACTGTTTTCTTGCCCACACCCTGCACAGCTACAGCTGGCATGGACGAAAGTATGAGTTCCTGTATCACCGGGTAGTTCCCGGTTTTTTGAGCTCCAGACAGGTAAAAATTTGTTAAAAAAGCAGACATTGAATTTGGACGGATCGCAATTGGCGGGTTTTTGCAGGGAGTCTTATTACTCATTTTTCGCCATCATACTGTCAAAATTACCAATCAGTCAATAAATTACTAATCGGTAATAAATCTTTGGTCTGCGATTTTTCGCAAAGATTATTTACTTGCCAGCTGCTTTTCAATTTCCTTTACAAACTGGCGACTTGCAGGGTCTGCCATTGAGTTGAAACTGACCACGCTCTGCCCGTCGCGCGCAATCACATATTTGTAGAAATTCCAGCGCGGGACCGTACCGGTTTTGGCTGCAAGCTGCTTGAACAGCGGATTGGCATCCTTGCCGGCCACGCTGGACTTGGAAAACATCGGGAATTTCACGCCAAAGGTGTTCTCGCAAAAATCGGCGATTTCCTTGTTGCTGCCAGTCTCCTGGGAAAAGTCATTGGATGGAAAACCCAGTACGACCAGGCCTTTATCGCGGTATTTGGCGTAAAGCGCTTCGAGTCCTTCATATTGCGGGGTAAAGCCGCAGAAGCTGGCGGTGTTGACCACGACCACCACTTTGCCGCTGTACTGGCAAAGCGATTGCAGTTTTTCGTCCTGCAGTCTTAAAAAGCTTTGTTGCAACAGTCCGGTGCAGGACGTTGCAGGCTCAGGCGCCTTGGCGGCCGGTGCGGCCACACAAAACCCGGAAAAAAGCGCTGGAATGAAGGCCAGATACCTGAGTGTCGCGATGCGCATAATCTTCTCGCTTATGAAATAGGACGGAATATGCCGCCACGGAAAACAAGAGTTGCCACCTTGAAAAGTAGCGACCCGCACCTGTCAGAAATACGCTGGGACCGAGCCGACAGATTCAGGGGCATTTTGCACAACAGTTGCCGCGACATAAACAACAGGGGATTTCCAAGGGCTAATTGCAGCAGCTTCGTCAGGCAATGACCTGAATCGCGGGGCAAATACGACTCGAGGCACCGCTTGTCACATTCGCAGCCTAAAATTAGGTTTATACGTAAATGCGAAATATTCGCATCTGAAGCAGATGATTCTGCGTATACCCACAGACGCGTCATGGGACGCGAAGGAGTTCACATGCTTTACCCAGAACTTTTCAAACAGCTCGAATCCGTCCGCTGGGACATGGAAAAAGACATTCCATGGTCCAGTTTTGACGCCTCACGGCTATCAGATGAACAGGCGCAAACCATCAAGATGAACGCCATCACCGAGTGGTCGGCCCTGCCCGCCACGGAGATGTTCCTGCGTGACAACAAGGACGACAGCGATTTTTCGGCTTTCATGTCCATATGGTTTTTCGAGGAACAAAAGCATTCACTGGTGCTGATGGAATACCTCAAGCGGTTCAGGCCTGAGTTGGCACCTACCGAAAAAGAGTTGCACGAGGTGCGGTTTGAGTTTGAACCTGCGCCAGCACTGGAAACCCTGATGTTGCATTTTTGCGGCGAAATCAGGCTCAACCACTGGTATCGGCGGGCCAGCGAATGGCATACCGAGCCCGTGATCAAGCAGATTTACACCCAGCTCAGCCAGGACGAAGCGCGTCACGGCGGCGCCTACCTACGCTACATGAAGCGCGCCATCAATAATTTTGGCAACGAAGCCCGCTCGGCTTTTACCAAGGTGGGCGTACTGATGGCCAGTGCCCGCCGCACGGCTCAGGCATTGCACCCGACCAATCTTCACGTGAACAAGGCACTGTTCCCGCGCGACACCATCCAGTCGCGCCTGCCCAATCCCGACTGGCTGGAGCACTGGCTTGACACACAAATCAAGTTTGACTCGGTCTGGGAGGGCAAGGTCGTAGAGCGCATCCTGCACAACATGAGCCTGTTGATGAACCAGAGCTTTAAAACCGTGCAGGAGCTGAACCGCTACCGCAAGGAATTGGGCCGCGAGATTGCTGGCACCATCGCGCTTGATACCAAGCCGCAAGCGGTGTGAGCTGGCCTGCATTTTTTGACAAAATCACCTCGCGGGATGACGCATCAGCACTTGTAGCTGCATTGCCCCGCCCGGTTGTGTTTACGAATGGCGTTTTTGACGTCCTGCACCGCGGCCATGCGACTTATCTGGCGCAGGCCCGGGCGCTGGGGGGCAGTCTGGTGGTGGCGCTCAACACGGATGCATCGGCGCGCCGACTCGGCAAGGGGCCGGATCGGCCGCTGAACAACGAACAGGACCGCGCTGTCATCATGGCGGCACTTGAATCGGTCAGCCTGGTCACCTGGTTTGACGAGGACACGCCCATCACGCTGATCGGCGAGCTCAAGCCGGACGTGCTGGTCAAGGGGGGCGACTACGACATGGGTAAATTAGCCGAAACGCGTGTGGTGGAGGCTTACGGCGGCAAGGCCCTGGTGATTCCGTTTGTCGATGGCTACTCGACCACGGCGCTGGTTAAAAAGATACGCAACACGGACTGACTGGATAACCCGAATCAGGAAGTCTTGGCGATCAGCACCGAGTTTGAGCCGCCGAAGGCAAACGAGTTGGACATCACCGCGCGCAGGCTCGCGGCTTCACGGGCCACCAGCGGTATGTAGTCAAGGTCGCAGCGCGGATCGGGTGTTTCCAGAAAGGCGGTCGGCGGGAGCTGTCCTGCCCGCAAGGCCATCACGCTGGCCATGAACTCCATCGCACCGGCCGCACCCATCGAGTGGCCGTGTACGCCTTTGGTCGAGCTGATGGGAAGTGATGCCGCCGTGTCCCCAAAGGCCAGCCGTATGGCATTGGTTTCCACCACATCTCCGACATCCGTGGCTGTGCCATGTGCATTGAGATAGCCGATGTCGGTTGCATTTATGCCGGCGTCGAGCAGGCCAAGCGTCATGGCATTAGCCTGGCCATGCGCCTCGGGCTGGGTCAGGTGATGGGCGTCGGTGGTGGACGCGTAGCCGGCGAGTTCAGCCAGTATGGTGGCGCCCCGGCGTTTGGCAGTTTCCCAGTCTTCAAGCACCAGCATGGCCGCCCCCTCTGACAGGACCAAGCCGGTGCGGTCTTTTGAAAACGGCCTGCAGGAAGCGTGTGCACCTTCAGGATGCGCTTTGGCGAGCGTTTGCATGGCCTGCCAGGCCTTGATGGTGGCGCGATTGAGCAATGCTTCGGCGCCGCCAACCAGCATCGCGTCGGCGTAGCCGTGACGAATTTGACGAAACGCGTCACCGATGGCTGTGGCCGATGAGGCGCAGGCATTGGACACCGTAGTGCTCGGTCCCTTGAGACTAAATTCCATTGAAAGATGGGCGGCTGTGGCGTTGTTCATGACCAGAACCACTGTCATGGGCCGCAAACGTAAAACCTTCTGCTCCAGCAGGGCGTTATAAGCTGCATCGATCGAGCCTGCGCCACCAGTCCCGGTACCCACAGACACACCGAAACGCTCATGCGACAGGTCGCCCCATGCGCCCGGATCGGTCAGACCTGCCTGTGCCATGGCCTCGCGCGCAGCTACCAACGCAAATTGGCTGACGCGGTCAAGTGTCATCAGCCTGGCCTTGGAAAAATGCTTGTCGGCGTCGAAGTCAATGCGCCCTGCCAATACGTTTTCAGCGCCGGTAGGGAAGGCTACTTCAATCGAACGGATGCCGGAACGCGGAGCCAGCAGCGATGCAAAAAACGCATCCTGACCGGTACCCACGGGAGAAACAATGCCCAGACCGGTGATGGCTACGCGACGCATGGCAGTTTCCCGGGAGCCCGCTAGCGACGTTCAGACGACCGGGGGCACTGCAGGACCTGCAGAGGGTTTGGGCATCAGCGGTTCAATCAGCTGCACCATTTCATCGAGTGTGCGCGGCGGGTTGGCCTGATCCGGGATCTGTATGCCGAACTGGTCTTCGATCTGGAACAGGAACTCAATCACCGCCAAGGAATCAAGCCCCAGGCTTTCCAGCGTAGCGCCGGGCAATAGCTTGTCTTCTGCTATACCAAACGTTTCGGCAAAAAGGTTAATCAGATCAGAATTCATCAAAACAAAATCCAGAGGTGTCTAGTCGCGATATCGGCACACCAGCAGCCTTATAGCTTAACATTTCTTTACATTGAACAGGCCGTTCCGCACTGAGTTGCAACTTAAAGCGCGGGGATGTGCACTTGAAAACAGCCGTAACCGTCACGGTGTGTACATCTGCCGGACGGCATCGGACAGGCTGAAGGTGCCCAATAAATCGCCAAGATAACTGTTTGGAGCCGGTGCGTCTGCTAACGTTCCAATTTCTTCATGTAACCGGGCGTTGCTGAAGACCGCGTCAGCCGTCAAAAACGGCAAATACGGCTGCAGCGCCGCAAACATCCAGCGTTGCCTGGCGAATTTCGGCACCGGGACGAAGTTCTTGCCGCGCATCACCAGCTTCTTGATCCCAGGCATGCTGAGGCTCAACTCATCGGCCAGTGCCTGGAAGGTCATGGAGTCTTCGCCGGTCGAGACGTGGTAGCAGTCGTGAACAAGATCGGTCTTAAGCAGCATTTCTGCAAAAACACCAGCCACAAAATCGACCGGTGCAAAGTCAAGTTTGGCCAGCGGGTCAAGTGGCACCTCGCCAAGCTCGGCCATCACGGGAATCGCCCACAACATGTTTCGCGCCAGCTTGGCGTCGTCGATGCCGCGTGCCAGCACAATGCCGGGACGCAGGGTCACGAAAGGCACGCCCGTGGCGCGTAGCAGCTTTTCGGCATCGCGTTTTGAGCGGATGTAGTCATTGGCATAGCCGTCAAACGGCATGTCTTCGGTGATGACGCCGCGCGGCTCCATGGTGACGGCCGCGGTACCGACGAAAAAACCGCGCTGCGAAGGCTTGAGGTTTGTCAGAATGCCGGCAAAGTTCTCTGCTGCCTTGATATTCACGGGATACACACCAGCGTCGGGCTTGAACGACGTGCTGGCTGCCGAGTGCAGGACCACATCGGCCGAGTCAATAACTGCGGCACTCAGCCCGAAGTTGGGGGACTCGATGTCACCGGCTTCGGCAGACACCATGTCGGCAAACTCAGGTCGCCACAAAGCGCTTTTTTGCAGCCTGTCCAGCAAGCGTGCCCGCGCGTCAAACGCATTGCCAGCGCGTACAACCGCCGTGCTGGCGATGCCGCGGGCCGCGAGGACGAGCATCAACTCGCC
>JANYFF010000371.1 GCA_025362825.1 Polaromonas sp.
ATCAGCCTTCCCGGTTCGGGCGAAGCACCTGCTGCGCCTGTCTACATTGACGGCGAAAAAAGCATGACATTGCGGGGTGACCAGATAGCGCAGGAGTTCCAGGTCATCGTTGAAAACTATATCAAAAAGCGCTTCGGCACACACGCTGCTGCAGACGCCGTCTAGAACATCATGCTTGACAAACTGAATGCCGTTAAAGGCATGAACGATATTTTGCCGCCCGATTCGGCGCGCTGGGAATGGCTCGAAGAGAAGGTACGTACCCTGATGGGACGCTACGCCTACCGCAATATCCGCACACCCATCGTCGAGCCCACACCGCTTTTTGTCAGGGGGCTTGGCGAAGTCACCGACATTGTTGAAAAGGAGATGTATTCCTTTGAAGACAAACTCAACGGCGAAGCGCTCACGCTGCGGCCTGAAAACACGGCAGGCGTCGTACGCGCGGTGGTCGAGCATTCAATGCTGTACGAAGGTGGAAAACGTCTTTATTACATGGGCCCCATGTTTCGCCACGAGAGACCGCAGCGCGGACGTTACCGCCAGTTCCACCAGATTGGTGCCGAGGCCCTCGGCTTTCCTGGATCTGAAGTGGATGCAGAACTGATATTGCTGGCTGATGCGCTATGGCAGGATTTGGGTATCAGGGGTGTGCGGTTGGAGCTCAACAGCCTTGGGCAACCGGAAGAGCGCAAATCTCACCGGACTGCGCTCATCGCCTACCTCGAAGCCAACAGGGAATCGCTTGATGAAGAAGCCAAGCGCCGGCTGTACACCAATCCTCTGCGCATCCTAGACAGCAAAAATCCCGTGATGCAGGTGATGCTTGAGCAAGCCCCCAAACTGATGGACTTTCTCGGTGAAGCATCGCTGAAGCACTTTAACGGCGTTAAAGCGATTCTGGATGCCAGCGGCGTCTCGTACCGCATCAACCCCCGGCTAGTCAGGGGTATGGATTACTACAACCTGACGGTGTTTGAGTTCATCACCGAAAGCTTGGGTTCCCAGGGCACGATTTGCGGGGGGGGGCGTTACGACTACCTGATCGAGCAAATCGGCGGCAAGGCTGCGCCGGCAGTTGGCTGGGCGTTGGGTGTCGAGCGCGTGCTTGAACTGATAAAAGAGCAGGGCGGTGAAATTGCGCTGCCGGTGCCTGACGCCTATGCCGTGATTCCCGAGGCATCGGCCCTGCCGACGGCTTTGCGGGTGCTCCAGGCGCTGAGGGCATCGGGTGTGAGTGTGCAGATGCATGCGGGCGCCACGGCCGAAGGCATGGGCAGCATGAAATCGCAATTTAAAAAGGCGGATGCGAGCGGTGCCCACTTTGCGTTGGTTTTCGGGGCCGATGAGCTTTCAGCGGGATGCGTAGCCCTCAAACCCCTGCGGGGCGACAAGACTGACACAGCCCAGGCGCAAACACTTCTGCGCCTGGACGACGTGGCTGCATGGGCTGGCAAGCTGCAAGCCTGAGTTGCCTGTCCGGCCGGTTGCCGGCCCTCTACAATCACTGCAATTCAATCCGCGCCCCGAGGGCGCAGCACAAGCGATATCTATGGCAAAACATCTCGATCTGGAAGAGCAGGAACAACTTGCTGAACTCAAACACTTCTGGAAGCAATACGGTGACCTGATTACCTGGACGCTGATCATTGTTTTTGGCGCGGTTGCGGCCTGGAACGGCTACCAATATTGGCAAAACAAACAAGCATCGCAGGCCGCGGTCATGTACGACGAAGTAGAGCGGGCCGTACAGGCTGGCGATGCGGCTCGTCTGGACCGTTCGCTGGCTGACATGAAAGATCGTTTTGGCGGCACCGTGTATGCCGAGCAGGCCGGCTTGCTGGCTGCCAAGGCCTACTATGACAAGGGTAATGGCGATGCCTCTCGGGCCGCGTTGACATGGGTGGCTGGCAAGGCAACGGACGAAGGCTATCAATCCATTGCCAAATTGCGTCTGGCGGGCATGCTGCTTGAGACCAAGGCATATGACGAGGCACTGAAGCTGGTGTCCGGCTCTTTCCCGAAAGATTTCGCGGCCTTGGCTGCCGACCGGCGCGGGGACATACTGGCTGCGCAGGGTAAAAAAGACGAAGCCAAATCAGAGTACGAGAAAGCTTATAAAGGCCTCGACGAACGCACTGAATACCGGCGTCTGGTGGAGGTCAAGCTTAACGCGCTGGGTGTTGATCCGGCAGCAAACCCAACGCCCCCCGCGACGGTTACCTCGGCTCCGGAGTTCAAAAAATGATTTTCAAGACATTTAGTGCTGTAGCCCCCGTTTTCCGGGCGCCTCTAGCTATTATTTTTGTAGCAATACTGGCTGGATGCTCGTTCTTCGGCAGTACAAACAAGCCGAAACCTGCTGATTTGCAACCGGTCAGCTCGGCGGTTTCAGCCAGGCAGGCCTGGAGTAACCGCATCGGGCCAGTTAATTTTCCACTTGATGTCAATGTCACGGGCACGACGATTTTTGTCGCTGGCGGTGACGGCGCAGTGGCGGCAATAGACAGCCGGACCGGCGCTGACATCTGGCGTGTGGCGGTTGGCGGCCCTATTGCGGCAGGCGTAGGCAGCGACGGGAAAATTGCAGCGGTCGTCACGCAGGCAAACGAGGTGGTGGCCCTGCAGGATGGCCGCGAAATCTGGCGACAAAAACTCAGTGCTCAGGCATACACAGCTCCTTTAGTTGCGGGTGGCCGGGTATTCGTGTTGGCGGCTGACCGCTCTGTGAATGCGTTTGATGGCCAGACCGGCCGCAAGCTGTGGGCCCAGCAGCGCCCTAACGAGCCGCTGGTATTGCGGCAGTCGGGGGTGATTCTGGCCGTTGGCGATACGCTGGTTGTCGGCTTGGCCGGCAGGCTGGCCGGGCTGAACCCTTCCAACGGCATTATTCGCTGGGAAGCGCCGATCGCATCCCCTCGCGGCATCAACGATGTGGAGCGCCTGGTAGACCTCGTGGGACGCGTCAGCAGGGATGGCGACATCGTTTGCGCCCGCGCATTCCAGGCCAGCGTCGGATGTGTGAACACTGCACGCGGAAGCCTGCTCTGGACCAAGCCCGCCAATGGGGCACAAGGCATTCACGGCGATGACCGATTCCTGTTTGGCACGGAGTCCGACGGCGTCGTGCAGGCATGGCGCAGGTCGGACGGGGAGCGTGCATGGGCAAGTGATGCCCTGAAGTATCGCAACCTGACCGCCCCGTTGGTGATTGGCCGCTCTATCGCCATTGGTGACTTCGCCGGCTTCGTCCATCTGCTGTCGCGCGACAACGGCGCGCTGCTAAACCGCCTCGCTACGGATGGCTCCGCCATTTCTGCAGCACCTGCGCTAGCAGGCAATACCCTGATCGCCGTGACTCGCAATGGCGGTGTCTATGGCTTTGTACCTGAATGACCTTTGGGTCGCATGAAATGCATCGATGAAACCTGTTATCGCCCTGGTGGGCCGCCCCAATGTAGGCAAATCGACGCTTTTTAACCGCCTGACCAAAACGCGGGACGCCATCGTGGCCGATTTCGCCGGCTTGACCCGCGACCGCCACTACGGCAACGGCCATCTCGGTACCCACGAATATATCGTGATTGATACCGGTGGCTTTGAACCCGATGCGCAGAGCGGTATTTACAAGGAAATGGCCAAGCAGACCCGGCAAGCCGTGGCCGAAGCCGACGTGGTGGTCTTTGTGGTGGATGCCCGTGCTGGCGTCAGTGCGCAGGACTACGACATTGCCAAATACCTTCGCAAGCTCGGCAAACCCACCGTTCTGACCGCCAACAAGGCCGAGGGGATGCTTGAGGGGGTTCATCTTTCAGAGTTTTTTGAGCTGGGCCTGGGCCCGGTGCTGGCGGTGTCAGCTGCGCACGGGCAGGGCATGAAGACGCTGGTGGACACCGCCCTTGAATTGCTTGACCTTCCCGACCCGGATGAGGACGCCGAGCCGCAGGATCCCTCAATCATCAAGTTAGCTGTTGCGGGACGTCCCAACGTGGGTAAATCTACCCTCATCAATACCTGGCTGGGCGAGGAGCGTTTGGTCGCGTTTGACCTTCCTGGCACGACGCGGGATGCCATTTCTGTCCCTTTTGAGCGGGCAGGCCAGAAATTCGAGCTGATTGATACGGCCGGCCTGCGCCGCAAGGGCAAGGTTTTTGAAGCGATCGAGAAGTTTTCAGTTGTCAAGACCCTGCAGGCGATTGAAAACTGCAACGTGGCGCTGCTGCTGCTGGATGCTACGCAAGGTGTGACCGACCAGGATGCACACATTGCGGGCTACATCCTTGAGAGCGGCCGCGCGGTGGTGCTGGCGATCAACAAATGGGATGCAGTCGACAGCTATCAGCGCGAAACGCTGGCGCGGTCCATTGAAACCCGGCTGGGTTTTCTGAAGTTCGCTGCCATCCACCAGATTTCAGCCATCAAACGCCAAGGCCTGGCGCCGGTGTGGAAATCCATCGTTCAGGCGCATGCTTCGGCCAACCGCAAGATGTCCACGCCTGTGCTGACGCGCCTGCTGCTTGAGGCCGTGCAATTCCAGCAGCCGCAAAGGGCTGGGGTTTTCAGGCCCAAGCTGCGGTACGCCCATCAGGGGGGCATGAACCCGCCCGTGATCATCGTGCACGGCAATTCGCTGGAGCACGTTAGCGAGTCGTACAAGCGCTATCTGGAAGGGCGGTTTCGCAAGGAATTTGACCTGACAGGCACGCCGATGCGCATCCAGATGAAGACCTCACACAATCCTTTCACAGACAAGGAATCGAAATGAGGACTTTGTCCCCAAATTATTTGCGGACAAGTCACCGACCTACAAACCCTGCGGATTTGCTGTGATAAGGTTGAGTTCTCTTAACTCTTGAACACGGAACATATCGTGAGCAATAACAAAAGTCAGCTACTGCAGGATCCTTTTCTCAATACCTTGCGTAGAGAACATGTTCCTGTTTCCATTTATTTGGTCAACGGGATCAAATTGCAGGGCCAGATCGAATCTTTCGATCAATATGTGGTTTTACTGCGCAACACAGTAACGCAAATGGTCTACAAACACGCCATTTCTACCATCGTCCCGGGACGCGCTGTGAATTTTGCTA
>JANYFF010000388.1 GCA_025362825.1 Polaromonas sp.
CTGGCGCCGGGTTTGTTGTCAACGACCACTGCTTGTCCCCAGCGCGCAGCCAGTTTAGGTGCGATGATTCGGGCAATGATGTCGCTGCCGCTGCTCGGCGTGAAGGGCACTACAAGCGTTACAGCTTTGATAGGGAAATTCGCGGAGCTTTGCGCCTGAGCAACACCCGTCAGCGATGATGCAGCGAATACTGCGGGCAAGAAAATGCGCTTCAATGTTTTCATGCGTGCCTCAAAGTTGGTCAAAGTTTAAAGGACTTCAGCGTTGAAGCCGTTTGATGATTCGCGGGCATCCAGCCAAACAGCGCGTACATCTTCTGAATTTACAGCTTGACCGCTCGTCAAAGTACTGCCACAGCATAAGCTCGCCTGACGCCGTCTAGAGCATGCCGACAATCAACAGCGCGAGCCGCACACGCAAAGAAGCTTCGAGGGACCCATGGCAGCGATAAAGCTAGCTCAGCTTGTATGTTATCGGCAGTGGGCTGGCCGATGCTGTACAACCTGAAGAACCAACAACCGCCATACAAGTCACAGCGCAGCGAATTGCAACAGCAGGTCGATTTACTTCAGCGGGATATCTGACGTTTGCAGTTTGAGCAGTTCCGCGTCCTCATACACGAGGCGACCGCCGACCCATGTGGCAACCGCCTTGAGCGATTCGATGCTTTTGGGCGCAACGGTCATATAGTCTGCCGAAAGCACCGCGAAGTCGGCGAGTTTGGAGACCTCGATCGAGCCCTTGACCGCCTCTTCTCCCGTGAGCTTGGCGTTATTGATGGTCATCATCCGCAGGACAGCCTCGCGCGACGTCACCGCTTGATTGACGCCGTACACGCCGTCTGAAATGGTGTCGCGCGTGATGAAGTGGTACATCACCCCAAAAGGACTGAGCGGAATCACCGGTGAATCTGTGCCGCCTGCCAGCATGAAGCCTTCGTCCAGGTAAGTTTTGACGGGCGTGACCTGAGACGCGCGCTCCGTACCCCAATAGCCCTTCAGCACCGGCGCGGCGAGGTAAAGGTGGTCTTGCACAGACAGGTTCAGATTGAGCTTTCGGATGCGCGGGTACTGGTCAGGACGGGTAACGAAGGCGTGTTCTATGGTCCACCCAGCGCGACTTATGTCTTTTTCTGCATGGGCGCGCTCTAAGCCCTCCAGTACCTCGTCTACCGCGGCGTCACCTACTGCGTGCACAGCCGCTCGCCAGCCCAATTGGTTGAGACGCGTCACGTAGGTGTTAAAGGTAGCTTGGTCCATGGTCTGCAATCCGAAATATTTACCACCATTGCCCATCGGCTCCTGATAAGGCCGGGTCATGAGGCCACCTTCGAAGCCACCGTCCACAGAAATTTTGATGCCCCACAGGCGTACCCAATCGTCGCCCTCGTCCTGGTGCAGACCCCCATCCAGCACGCTCGCACGAAAGTCAGCAAGGCCGCGCGGGCGCAGCAGGATGCTGTATCGCACAGTAGCCTTGCCACTGTCGCGCAATTGCTGGAACTTGCGGTAGTCGGCAACCGAAATGCCGGGCACCCGGATGCTGGTGAGGCCGTAGGAGTTCAATATCTTTTGCTGTTGTTCTAGATCGCCCACAGTCATCGGAACAGATGGCGACAGCCCGGCAAGTGCCTTTGCAGCGTCGGTCAGTTCCCCCGTCAACTTGCCGTCGGGGCCAACCGGAATGGCGCCGCCCGCAGGCACCGGTGTGCGGATGGAGATGCCGTATTGCGCCAGCGCCGTTTCGTTAAGAAAGTAGCTGTGCCCACCGCGGACCAGGACCACAGGGATGCCTGGTGCTGCGCCCTCGAGTTCAGCAGCCGTAGGCAGGCGCTGCTCTTTGAACTGTGCTTCATGCCAGTCGCTGTTGGATACAAGCGTATCGCCAGGCTTCGAAGCCTTCGCAGCCTCGGCCAACTTTGCAAATACATCCGCCAATGACCGTGTACGTGAGAGATCAATATGGGGTCCGCCGCCGGCGGTGTGCAAGTGTGAGTCGGCCAGTCCGGGTATGACCGTACGACCCTGCAGATCAATGACGCGCGTCGCCGGACCTGAAAAGGACAAGGCATCGCTTTGGGTGCCAACCTGGACGAACCGACCGTCCTTGATGGCAAAGGCTTGGACAA